>NZ_BADW01000073.1:0-55892 GCF_000241165.1 Pseudoalteromonas sp. BSi20439 | reverse complement strand
GAGTTTTACGAAACTCGAGAATAAAAAACGCGGCTATGGGCCGCGTTATATATTGAAGTTAGTGTTAGTTATGTTTTTCTAACCTGATACCTGATACCTGATACCTGATACCTGATACCTGATACCTGATACCTGATACCTGATACCTGATACCTGATACCTGATACCTGATACCTAGTGTTTTTTCGCATACGCTTCGGCTTGCTTCCACACTCTTAGAGTATTGCCACTTAAAATCTTTTTAATATCGGTGTCACTGTAACCCCTGTCCATTAAGCCTTGAACTAGGTTAGGGTAGCTAGATACATCCTTTAAACCGATAGGCAGTGAGTCACCTACACCGTCGTAATCAGAGCCAATACCAACATGATCGATACCAATTAGCTTCACAACGTGATCAATATGATCAAGTACTTGCTCAAGACTAGCAAATGGGAAGGGGTTTTTAGCGCGGTACATAGCATCAAAATCTTTAGCTACTTTCTTGTCTTCTTCAGTAATTGTTTGTTTTTTACTTTTGAATTGATCGTACCAACTTCCGGCTTTTGAAGTAACAAAACTTGAACCAAAATTAATTTGGATCACACCGCCGTTCTTTTTAAGAGCTAACAGCATGTCGTCATTCATATTACGCTCAAAACCCGGTGTGTATTTACGCAGTGATGAGTGTGACGCAATAACAGGTGTATTAGACAATTCCATCACTTGATAAAATGCATCATCCGAAATATGTGATACATCAATTAGCATCCCTATATTGTTCATTTCAGCAACCAGCTCTTTACCGAATGGGCTTAAGCCTTTCCACTTGCGACGAATATCGTATGATGAGTCAGAAATATGATTGCTTTGCGAGTGAGCTAGGGTGATGTAACGCACGCCACGGTCAAAAAAGTGCTGTAGGTTTTTCATTTCGCCTTCGATAGGCGATCCATTTTCCATCCCCATGGCAATCGACATTTTACCTTGCTTAAATTGTGCTTCTATATCGCTTGTTGAGCTGGCAATGGCAAACTTATCTGGGGCACGAAACGCAATCGCTTCCATACCATCAATCAATTGATTCGCTAATTGAAAGCTTTTACCTTTGCCTTCAAACTCTAAATGGGCAGGAATATAAATCGACATAAATGGCGCATTTAAGCCGCCTTTTACTGCACGAGGGTAGTCAAAATCGCCACCTTCAGTGGCTTTAGTTACATCCGCCCATTTATCATGAATACGGTAAGGTACATCAATGTGGGTGTCGATTAAAATGGTATCGTGAGCAAGCTTAATTGCTTTATCTGAGGGAGTTATTTCAGCGTGAACTGCGCCTGTTAATGCAATCGACATTGCAGCAACTATTGAGCTTAGTTTTATCATTTATAATGGCTCTTTAAGTTAAAAAAGCCATTGTCTATTTTTACGCCGTGTCTGACAAGTTTACTCGTCGAATTGCGCTTCACTTTGCAGTGCTTTAAATTCACTTTTAGAAATAATGGTGACCGACTCGTGTAGTTCAGAGAAAAATACCATAGCTTCGCCGCTTTTTAATTGCTGATTAACTTGCGCCACTTTACTTTGTATACTGAACTCTTGTTCGCCATAATCTGTGCCTTCACGCAGTACATAGCTTTCAATTAGGTTGTACAGTGTGTCTTTATCAAGTTGTTCAAAAGGAATAATCATAGTCACTCTTTATCGGTGTTATTAAATACACATTGCTTAAAATAATTAGGCACCACTTGCTCTAACCAATACACCGGTTTAAACGGGTTGTTACCGCTAATAAAGCCAACGTGGCCGCCTTTTTCAGAGATACGCAGCGTAACATGCTCACTTACATCCTGACTACTTGGAACCGCTTTAATCGATAGCATAGGGTCGTCTTTGGCATGAATAATTAGTGTGGGTGTCGCAATATCTTTTAAATACGGCATTGCACTGGCTTTTTCGTAGTAATCGTGTGCATTTTCAAAACCATGTAACGGTGCTGTAAGCTGATTATCGAACTCTAATAAATCATCAATTTCCATTAATTGATCAGTGGTGATCGGTATCTGCTGTTTAATTTGCGGTAACTTACGTTGCATCGATTTTTTCATTCGATCGAGCAAGTATTTTTGATAAATTTTCCCCAAGCTTTTACGAATAACATCACTAGATGATGACAAATCATAGGGCGCAGATATCACGGCGGCTGCACTAAGCGGGCAGTGAATCTGTTCTTCACCTAAGTACTTAGCCAGTACATTGCCACCTAATGAAAAACCCACCGCCACAATCGGACGATTTGGAAATTGTTGTTTTAAATGATTAATAAAAAAAGCTAAATCGGCGGTGTCGCCACTATGGTAGGCTCTTGGTAAGCGGTTTACTTCGGTTGAGCAGTTTCTAAAGTGCATCAACACGACAGCAAAGCCTTGCTTTTTTAATGCCTTCATCATGCCTTTGGCATAAAAACTATTTATGTTGCCTTCAAGTCCATGAAGTACCACTGCAAGTGGGGCTGTTTCGTTATGCGGGAGTGACCAAGCAAGCTCGATAAAGTCACCGTCGGGCGTATCAAGTTGCGCAAGTTCGTAGCGAGTATGGTGAAAAGGGCGAAAAAAACGCGGCATTATGGTTTGAACGTGTCGATTGGTCATCCACCATGCGGGTTTGAACTTAGGGATCATGTCTGTACTACGCACTTTGCAATAAACGAAGCGCTAGTGTAGCAAATTTTTTATATTTAAAAATAAAAAGCGCCTAATCAGTAAACTAATAAGGCGCTTTGTGCGTCGTGCTTAATGCTGTTCTTTAATGTCTGCATCGTGTACTTTTTTAATGAAAAAATACACAAAGAAGAGGCATAAACTAATAACGACGCCTAAAAATCCAAATGATAAAAATAGTACTGGGTCGCTAAAAAAATCTCTAAAGAATACGTCCATAATTGCCTCCTGATGTCTATGGGGTAATCATAGGCTGGCTCAGCGGTGCTTGGTATGATCCAGATCAAGCTATTTTCCTGATTATAAAAAGAGCCGTAAAGAAGTTGATTTGGATCAAGTTGGTTGGATAGAGCATAGCGAAACCCAACGAGAGCTAATGATAAAAAGCAGTTACAAGGTAATGAATTACTGTGGATTGTCATTTATGACGATAATTTTTGCTGTAATTGTTTTCCTCTAAAGCGTAGCGTCTCTAAACCTCTTTGTGAGTCAGTCATTTAAAGATCTTTTTGCACAAAGAGAACAGAATGAGAAGTAAATGAGGGCAGACCCAAACAGCAAGGCAGTTAATTTTTTAGCTTTTTACAGTTCCCTCTAAAAGCGCAGTGTCTCTTACACTCTTTGTGAATAAGTTACTTAAGATCCTTGATACACAAAGAGAAAACAATGAGTAGCAAATGAGGGTAACCAGGCTGCTGATCGCTGACAGCCAAAACGAATAGCTAGGAACGAATAGCTTACAAATACAGCGCACTATTATCTGGCGCTGTGCATGCTAATAACTCAAGCCTATTAACTGCATTGATCAACATCTGTTGCTGCTGTTTTTCAAGCTTGAGCTCAGCACTGAGTAGCTCTTTACGAATTACAGCGTAATCGGCAATCTCGGTTTGATTGGCTTTTAAATAGGCGCGTGTGGCTCGTAGGGGCTTCAATGCCAGCTTATCAAACTCACTAATTGATTGCTCAAGCTTATTTAGTTGTGTTTGGCTAATTGTTAGATTGAGAGAATCTAGGTAATACAACAACAGACACAGGTTTACGTTTTTACCTTGCTGGGTTTGGTAATTTAATAGGCGCGCTTGCATGCCATCTTCGCTATAAAGCTGACATGCAAATTGCCAAAAGTTGTCGCTATTGAGCAAGTTCATCGGCGAATGCCTGCTCTTTTTGTTCCATTTCTTCAAGGGCCATAAGTAGATCTTCTTCAACATCGTTAAGCTTAGGCGTAAGTGTGGCTTGTTTAGTAATTAACTCTTTAAGCTTGCCTTTATTTTCGTCGTTATAGAGAGTGTTATCGCCTAGCGCCTCTTCAACGTCAGCTAGTTCTGCAGCAAATTTATCTAATTGCTTTTCAAGTTTTTCAATTTGCTTTTTCAGCGGCTGAATTGCCTTTCTAAACTCGGCCTCTAAGCGTTTTTGCTCTTTACGGTTAACTTGAGAGTGGGCTTTTGGTTCTTCGTCGGTGTCGTTTTTAGCGGCTTCTTTATTTGCATTAAGTAGCCACTGATAATACGCGTCTAGGTCGTAGCCAAATTGAGTGACCTCGCCATTATCAACTAAATAAAATTCATCGGCGGTATTTTTAAGCATATGGCGATCATGCGATACCGTGACCATAGCGCCTTCAAAGCCTTGTAATGCCATAACTAAAGCGTGGCGCATTTCTAAATCAAGGTGGTTGGTTGGCTCATCGAGTAGTAGTAAATTTGGTTTTTGATAAACCAACATAGCCAGTACTAAACGGGCTTTTTCACCGCCAGAAAAGGGAGCTACAGGGTCGAGTGCTTTATCGCCTACAAAGGCAAAACCGCCTAAAAAGTCACGCAATGATTGTTCGCTGGCTTTAGGGTTTAAGCGTTGCAGGTGAGTGACGGCACTGGCTTTTAAATCTAGAGACTCAAGTTGATGCTGCGCAAAGTAGCCAATGTTTAAGCCTTGATGCTGAAACACTTCACCTGCTTGAGGTTGTAAGTCACCTGATAGTAATTTAATCAGTGTTGATTTACCTGCGCCATTTCTACCAAGTAGCGCAATACGGCTGCCTGGTACTAAGTTCAGCTTAATACTGTTTAAAATGGTGACATCGCCATAACCGGCTTTGGCTTTGTCGAGCGTCATTAACGGGTTAGGCAGAGCGGTTGGCTCGGCAAATTCAAAATCAAATGGTGAGTCAACATGTGCTGGGGCAAGTTTTTCCATGCGCTCTAGCGCTTTAACACGGCTTTGTGCCTGTTTGGCTTTACTGGCTTTGGCTTTAAAGCGGGTAATGAACTGCTCTAGGTGGGCAATTTGCTCTTGTTGTTTTTCAAACATGGCTTGCTGCTGCAATAGGCGCTCAGCTTTTTGGCGTTCAAACTGCGAGTAGTTACCTTTGTACACATTAATAAGTTGTTTATCTATATGCCAAATTTGATCAACCACAGCATCTAAAAACTCACGGTCGTGAGAAATAAGTACTAGCGTGCCGGTGTAGGCACGTAAAAAACGCTCGAGCCAATACACGGCATCTAAATCAAGGTGGTTTGTTGGCTCATCCAGTAACAGTAAGTCGGCATCGCGAATAAGCGCTTGGGCTAAGTTTAAGCGCATGCGCCAACCACCCGAAAATGCACTTACCGGGTTTTCTATTTGATTATTAGCAAAGCCTAAACCATGTAACAGCTCACCTGCTTTGGCTTCAATGCTATAGCCTTTAATATTTTCAAGCTGAATATGCACTTTAGCTTGAGTGTCGCCATCGTTATTTTGCTCGGCTTCACGCAACGCAATTCTTAGTGCGTAGTATTCAGGGTGGCCTTGCAGTACGTAATCTATGGCGCTTATTTCAAGGGCGGGGGTTTCTTGCTTTACCGAGGCCAGTGACCAATCTTTAGGAATACTGCAATTACCACCATCTAACGAAAGCTCAGACTTTAATAAACTAAATAGCGTTGACTTACCACAGCCATTGGCACCAACAAGGCCCACTTTGTGCTCTGGGAATAATGTAGCCGATGCATTTTTTAATAAAGCTTTGCCACCGCGAAGCAGTTCTATTTCTGAGATTTGGATCATAAATACGTTACTTTACTGTGCCTTGATTGAATTGCCGCCATTATAACACGGATCTTATTAGCCATATCAATCGTATCAAGTAGGCAAATATTGCGATAAAATAACGTTAGTCAAAACGGTAGGAAAAGCGAAGTGAAACATAAAAAACGATTTATTGCTGGAGCAACGTGTCCTGAGTGTAAAACCATGGATATGTTAATGCTTTACAAAGAGCACGACGTAGAAAAAGTTGAATGTATGCAGTGTGGTCATAAAATGGCTCAACCAGAGCAGGCTGTGCAGGCATCAACACGCCAATTTGAACAGATCATTGGCGTGTTTAATCCAGGCGACTAGCGCCTTGCTAGTGCTGCTTAATAATGCGGCGGCGGTGGCTCTGGCATATTCGACATCATAGGCTGTGATGACTGCGATTCTTTGAGTTTTTCAGCCAGCAACTCGGTTTGGCGCTTTATTTTTGCCAACTGTTGCTGGTGAACTTTTATTTCATCATTTAAAATTTCAATCGTTTCGTCTTGAAAAGCCACTTTAGCCTCAAGTTCCATTAACCGATGTTCAATTGTGTTCATTTGGTTCTCGTATAATAAAGCGCTCAGCGATTCCGCTTGAGCTTTCAGTTAACAATGATTTACCGTTATCTGTAAATGTCACATCAAGTACCACTGCTGATTTTGGCTTGCTGCCTTCTCGCGGGGTCACTTGCCATGTTTGAATTTTTTCACCACTATTTAGCTGCCATAAATCCACTCGTTTGTTTGGTGAACCTGTTGCTAATAAAGTGCCTTGGTCGTTAAAGCGCACCGCAGTAAAAATTTTCTGACGCGCAATATACTTTAGTTTACTGACAAGGTCACCTGTAGTCAGCTTCCATACATTTGCTTGTGCCATACTGTCGGCGGTAAAAGCATAACGCCCTTGAGGATCTAAAGCGACTTGAGTTACTCGGGTTGGGTGATTAAAGCGATGAATAACTTGTCCACTTTGGGTATCCCATAAGTAGGCCACATAATCGTTTGAGCCGCTCAATGCATAGCGCCCATTAGGTGATAGGTCTACGGTGTTTACTTTATCTTGGTGGCCTAAAAATTCAATGCGTCTGCCAGTATTAAGGTTTATAAATACTACAACGCCATCGCTACGCCCGTATAAAACACTGTTGCCTTGGTTACTAATGGCAATATCGCGAATGCTGGCTTTTTGTATTTTATAAAAACCTTTATTTTTTCCTGAGGCAATATCCCAAACGGCGAAGGTGGTTTTTTCGGCGGTAACAGCCACGCTATTATCAAAAGCAATGGCTACAGCGTAAACAAGGCTATCTTGCGCTTGTTGTTGAAACCATTGGTATTTAAGGGCTTGCTGTTGATTATCCCAAAGTGCGACCCCATGATTGATAGAAGACACTAAGCTGTATTGACCATCATGCGAGAGTGCGGATGAGAAAGCACCTTGTGCCGTGTGCTCAAAGCTAGCCACTGCTTGTTGTTTTTCATCACTACATGCAATTGTTAATAAACAGCAGGTAGCAACTAAAAAAGTACGAAATAACGACATATTACAGGTATTTCCTCTTAACTCTTCGTGACTGAGAGGTTAGACTAGGTTGCGAAAAACGCCTAGGTTGTTTGTCTAATCACTGGATATGTTTTTAGTTTAGCTATTAAACAAGCAGCCTACCATGTAGGCCGTTAATCTTTAACTAGTAATATTACAATAAATGACAACTGCAAAGTGTGTCGGAGATTTAAAATGAGAAAGACGATTAAATTGTCATTGATTGCAGCGTCAGTTTTAGCGCTTACAGCTTGTAATCAAGAAGCAAAAAAAGAGCAAGCAGACGTTAAACTAGATACTGTAGCGCAACAACAAGCATACGGTATTGGTGCATCTGTAGGTAACTTTTTAAATAAAGACCTAGCGGATAAAAAAGAAATTGGTATCGAATTAGATCAAGCATTATTAATGCGTGGTTTTGAAGATGCACTTGCCGGTAATGCTAAAATTGACGAAGAAAAAATTCGTGAAGTATTAACAGCATTAGATGAGTCAGTGCGTACTAAACAAGAAGAAAAAGCAAAGGTAGAGTCTGAAAAAAGCAAAGTTGAGGGTGAAAAATACCTAGCTGATAATGCTAAAAAAGAAGGCGTAATGGTTACTGAGTCTGGTTTACAGTACGAAGTAATGAGCGAAGGCGAAGGCGCTAAGCCAGTAGCGACTGACGTGGTTAAAGTACATTATAAAGGTACTCTTTTAGACGGTACTGAATTTGATAGCTCTTATTCACGTAACGAGCCAACAACTTTCCCACTAAACCGTGTTATTCCTGGTTGGACTGAAGGCTTACAGCTTATGCCTGTAGGTTCTAAGTATAAGTTTACTATCCCTTCAGATCTTGCTTACGGTGACCGTGACTTAGGTAAAATCCCTGCTAATTCAACACTTATTTTTGAAGTTGAATTATTAGAAATTCAAAATGATGCAGAAGCTGCCGCTGCAGAATAAGCGTTATTGATTAATAAAAAAGGGACTCAAGGTCCCTTTTTTATTGTGTTGAATAACTAATTAGTCAGTGTGATTAGAATATAAGTTATCAATTAACTCATCTTCAAGTGCAAAGCGCGCTTCTAGTGCTTCACCCATGACTGATAGGTCGTTATCAAATCCGGTTAATAAATCTTCTGCATCTACCTCTGCGTATTTATCGTTGAAATCCAGAGCAATGTCTGTGGTATCTGAAATACGTGGGTATATAGTATTAGCAAGCTGCTGGCTTTCTAGGCCTTTCTTTTCGCAAGCTTTGGCAATATCGTCGTACACTTCAAAGTGGCCGGCTGATAGGTAATCCATTAAGATTTGGCAAAATGCTTGAATTTGAGACGGTTCAGGCAAAGATTGATCTTTTTTCTCGTAAGGTGAAAAGCCCGCAATCTTACAATAAAGTACAATTAGCTCTTGGCGTTCGTTTAACCAATTGTCGATGACCGTATGGCTACCCCCCCACTTTTGTTGAGCTTTTTCTACACGCTTCAGCATAATTCTTCTCCTAAGCTGGGTTGGATTTTTAATTGGTATTAATGTTTATATTATCCAAGATATATTTAATTGACGTGTATATCAACAAGTAAAATAGATGTAATACCAGAGAGAGTTTTGTTTAAGGGAATAAGTTGTAAGTATTTATTTCAGGCAAGAAAAAACCACCTATTACGGTGGTTTAATTTCTTTATTAGACTTGTTTAAACAAGCATTCTTATTTTTATTAGAGATTTTTATTATTTTTATATTAACGATTTTTGTTATTGTTTTGTTAACGCGGGAGTAACAATATCAAGCTTTTTTGAATGTTGCAAATAGTTTAATGGAAAGTTTTTTTTATTAACGTTTGTTTGGTTGTTTTGTGTACAAAAAGAAGTGAAAATTAAAAATTACTTGATCTGGCGCTACTCTGTGGCGATTTAATCGCTTAGCGATAGAGGGGGCGGGAATATGGTGGTACAATCTTGCACAATTTCTAAAAGCCCTAGGACTCTATACGCTATGAGCGAATTAAAAAACGACCGTTATTTACGTGCCCTTGCCAAGCAACCTGTTGATGTCACGCCAGTATGGATGATGCGTCAAGCAGGGCGTTATTTACCTGAATACCGTGCTACACGTGCACAAGCGGGCGATTTTATGAGCCTGTGTAGAAATGCAGAGTTAGCCTGTGAAGTAACATTACAGCCTTTGCGCCGTTACCCATTAGATGCCGCTATTTTATTTAGTGATATTTTAACTATTCCCGATGCAATGGGATTAGGCTTGTATTTTGAAACGGGTGAAGGCCCTAAGTTTGAACGTCCAATTTCGTCACTAGCCGATGTTAAAAAAATTCCTAAACTCGATCCTACCGATGAGCTTGGCTATGTAATGAACGCCGTGAGCACCATTCGTCGTGAACTTAAAGGCGAAGTGCCATTAATTGGTTTCTCGGGTTCGCCTTGGACACTTGCAACTTACATGGTTGAAGGCGGAAGCAGTAAAGTTTTTGGTAAAATCAAAAAAATGGCTTTTGCTGAGCCACAAACACTGCATTTATTGCTTGATAAGCTAGCTGATTCAGTGATTGATTATTTAAACGCGCAAGTTAAAGCGGGTGCACAATCACTAATGATATTTGACTCATGGGGCGGGGTATTGAGCCCACGTGACTACAATGAGTTTTCACTGCAGTATATGCATAAAATCGTTGATGGCTTAATTCGCGAAAATGACGGCCGTAAAGTACCCGTTACTTTATTCACTAAAAATGGTGGCCAATGGATTGAGGCAATTGCAGCAACAGGTTGTGATGCAGTAGGCCTAGATTGGACTATTAATATTGGTGATGCTAAACGTCGTGTTGGCGATAAAGTGGCGCTACAAGGCAATATGGACCCATCAATGCTTCACGGCACGCCAGATCGTATTCGCCAAGAAGTGGGTACTATTTTAGAAGACTTTGGTACAGGCAATGGTCATGTATTTAACTTAGGTCATGGTATTACACCAGATGTTGACCCAGAAAATGCCGGTGTATTTATTAACGCCGTGCATGAGCTAAGTGCGCAATATCATAAATAGTTTCTAAATAACGATGAGTTATTAAAAAAGCCCGCTTGATTCAAGCGGGCTTTTTGTTACCTAGCGTTAAATATTACTTAAACAAGCGGTTTAAGCCATTTAATGCCGCAACCCGATAGGCTTCTGCCATAGTTGGGTAGTTAAACGTTGTATTTACAAAGTAGTCGATGGTGTTGCCACCATTTTTTTGTTCCATTATAGCTTGGCCAATGTGAACAATTTCAGAGGCACGCTCGCCAAAGCAATGCACGCCAAGTACTTCTTTGGTTTCAGTGTGGAACAATATTTTTAAGCTACCCACATCGGTGCCTGCAATTTGTGCGCGTGCTAAGTGTTTAAATTGCGCACGTCCCACTTCGTACGGTACTTTTGCAGCAGTTAATTGCTGCTCTGTTTTACCGACAGAACTCATCTCAGGGATAGTATAAATACCGGCTGGAATATCAATAATCAACTTTTCATCGCAGTTACCACAAGCGATGGCATCAGCGGCAATTCGACCTTGATCAAAGGCAGCACTCGCAAGGCTTGGGTAGCCAATCACATCACCTACCGCATATACGTTATCTACTTCAGTTTGGTAGGTTTCGTTTACTTTTACTTGCCCACGGCTATCTGCTTTCAAGCCAATGGCTTCAAGATTAAGGGTATCAGTGTTACCGGTTCTGCCATTGGCAAATAAAATACAGTCAGCTTTAACGCGTTTACCTGATTTTAAATGCATGATAACGCAGTCATCGCGGGTTTCAATGCGATCAAATTCTTCGTTATGACGAATAACAATACCGCTATTCCAAAAGTGATAGCTAAGCGCATCAGATATTTCTGTATCCATAAACGCCAATAAGCGATCGCGAGTATTCACTAAGTCGACTTTGGCACCTAGCCCTTTAAAAATAGACGCATATTCACAGCCAATTACACCGGCACCGTATATAAGTACGCGATGCGGGTCGTGCTCAAGGCCTAAAATAGTGTCACTTTCGTAAATGCGTGAGTGGGTAAAATCAACCCCAGGTGGACGATAGGGGCGTGAGCCGGTAGCAATAACAATCGTTTGTGCAGTAAGGCGTTCAGTAGAGCCGTCATTACGTCTAATTTCAATAGTGTGTTTATCAACAAAGCTAGCATCACCCTGGAACATATGAATACGATTACGATCGTAAAAACTGCTGCGTAAGTTTGATTGCTTTGAAATTACCGAACTGGCGTGGCGTAAAATATCAGGGAAAGTGAGCCTCGTAGGGCGCTCGCCTACGTTAAACAAAGGATTCGCTTTGTATTCAATATAGCGGCTAACCGAATGGCGAAGTGCTTTTGAAGGAATGGTTCCCCAGTGAACACAGCCACCACCTACGGCAGTTTGACGTTCAATCACCGCTACTTTTTTGTTACTTTTAGAGAGGTTCATAGCGGTCCCTTCACCGCCAGGACCCGTGCCAATAATGATTGCATCATATTGGTAGCTCACGGGTACTTTTTTCTTTTCTGGTTGTTTGGCCACAGCCACTCCTATTTTAACTAAAAGAGGCTTTTAATAACCTCGCATTAAGTGCTAGCCATGCCTGTTTTTGTGTTTCCCAGGCGGCTTCAAGCTCGTAATATTGTGCCATTAATGCCGAGCATTCACACTGCTTTGCCATATTATTTTTTTAGCTTCCAACACTTGTTTTTGTAATGAGCAATAATTTTGCAGCTTTTTAAGTAGCAAATCGTACTCTTGTTGTAATAATGTAAGCTTATCTTGCGCTAAAGGCAATTTTGCAAGGCGACCTTGTGTTTTGCTCTTTAAGGTTTCTGCTTTGGCTTTTTCAATGCGCTCAACCGGTGTGCGCTTTAATTTACTCGCTAAACCAATGGCAGCGAGTGAGCGGATCATCCATTTTGTTGGGTCGTAATGAAACCATTTAATGCCATTGCGGTAATCGCTGGCAAAAATATGATGGAAGTTATGATAACCCTCACCGTAGGTAAATAGTGCTAAAAAGCCATTGTCTCTCGCGGTATTTTTTTCAGTGTAAGGACGTGAACCCCAAATGTGTGCTACTGAGTTAATAAAAAAGGTAAAGTGCTGACTCAGCACTAAACGCAATAAGCCTGCTAACAGTAACATGCCCCATACATCACCAAGCATTAAGCCGAGTACTAGCGGTAAACCAACATTCATGGCAATTACCAATTTTAAGTAATGCTTGTGCTGCCACATAACAATTTTATTTCGCTGTAAATCACGACAGTTGCTGTAATCATCGTAGCTGTCGCCTTGGTAGTCGCGAAGCATCCAGCCAATGTGACTGTACCAAAAGCCATTAGTGGCGGCATAAGGGTCTTTAACTGGGTCATCAACTTGACCATGGTGAATTCGATGATCGCTACTCCAATGCAATGCACTGTTTTGTAGCGCAAAGGCACCACCAAGGGCAAAAATAAATTCAACCACAGGGTGAGCGTTGTAAGTTTTGTGCGCCCATAAACGATGGTAGCCCGCGGTGATCGATAATCCTGCAAAAAACATGCAAGCTACAAAAGCAACCCACTGCGTGCCTGTAAAGCCATAGTTAAACCCATACCAAGGTACAAGTGTAATAGCAGCCAAAAACGTCAGGCTAAAGAAAAGGACGTTGGTCCATATAATCGGTGGTTTTTTCATGTTTCTCATTTCTCAGCGTACAACTGTACGCTAAAATAATATTTCAATCTGCTGCCGTCAAGTATTAGACTGTACTATTAGCTATTTTTTTAATTAAAAATTTATTACAAATTCACTCAGGGAGCTGTTGATGTCGGGTGTTAGAGCACAACAGAAACAAAAAACACGACAAGCATTAATTGAAGCTGCATTTAATCAACTTAGTGCTGATCATAGCTTTTCTAATTTAAGCTTGCGTGAAGTAGCACGCGAAGCTGGTATTGCGCCTACCTCTTTTTATCGTCACTTTAAAGATATGAACGAGTTGGGCTTAACCATGGTTGATGAAGCGGGTTTAACCCTGCGCCAGCTGATGCGCCAAGCACGCAGACGAATAGCCAGTGGTGGCAGTGTCATCAACACCTCTGTGGTTACTTTTATGGAGTTTATTGATAACTCAAGCAATCAGTTTAGACTTTTGCTGCGTGAACGCTCAGGTACCTCAAAAGCATTTAGAGCAGCAGTGGCACGTGAAGTTAAACACTTTATTTTAGAACTCGCACATTATTTAGAAAGTGAAACCCCCTGCGATGCTATTCATGCGTATATTCAGGCAGAAGCCATGGTTACTTTGGTATTTAATGCAGGCGCTGAAGCGCTCGATATTGAAGGTCAGCAACGCGATGAACTGATTGAGCGAGTTATATGGCAGTTACGTTATATTACGCGCGGCGCGTCAAATTACGTACGTGCTGAAAATAAAGAATAAATATTAAAAAAGTTAAAATAAGCGCTGTATTTTACAGCGCTTATTAATTTAAACCTGCTCTAGGTTTAAGTTGGATATTTTATTCTGTTATCCAATTTTGTTTGAATTTTAAATCCCCATAAAGTCCCCTTTAATTATTTGTTTGGTATTTTTATGCTTGCGCCAACTGCGTTGCAATGATAAAAATAAGCCTCATTGGACACACACACAAGAAAACAGATGCAAACTATTCGCTTAATTACACTAAACCTAAACCTCTTACTGCTGTGGCAAGTGAGCGGGGATTAGTGTGTTTGCATTGAGCTAAACATTAAAAACCCCGCAACCGCGGGGTTTTTTTATCTCGCAGCAGGGATAAATCGAAATTTGGGTAATACAGGAATTGAGGGGCAGTTATGCAACAGCAAGATAAAGTATGGATTTTTGATACCACCTTACGTGATGGTGAGCAGGCACTAAAAGCAAGCCTAACAGAAGACGATAAAGTTCAACTGGCGCATACCATTAGCCGCTTAAATGTGGATGTCATAGAAGTGGGGTTTCCGGTGTCGAGCCCAGCTGACTTTCGCTCAGTGCAACGTATTGCCACCGAGGTTAAAGGCCCTATTATTTGTGGCTTAGCTCGCTCGGTTGCCAAAGATATCGAGGCCTGTGGCGATGCGCTGCGCGCTGCACAGCAAAGCCGTATTCATACTTTTATTGCCACCAGCCCGCTTCATCTTGAACATAAGTTGCGTATGAGTCTTGATGATGCCACTGCAATGGCTGTTAAATCTATTAAATTAGCGCGTAACTATACCGATGATGTTGAGTTTTCGTGTGAAGATGCTGGGCGTACACCGCATTGGGATTTATGCAAAATTGTTGAGCAAGCAATTAACGCCGGTGCATCAACAATTAATTTGCCAGATACAGTCGGTTTTGTAACTCCAGATGAATACGCGGCAATGATCCGTCATTTAATGAATAACGTGCCAAATATAGATAAAGCGCGTTTAAGTGTGCATTGCCACAACGATTTAGGTTTAGCCGTTGCCAACTCCGTGGCCGCAGTGCAAGCCGGTGCACGCCAAATTGAATGCACCATTAATGGTATAGGTGAGCGTGCGGGGAACTGTTCACTTGAAGAAGTGGCAATGATCATGAAAATGCGTAAAGACCACTTAAACGTATATACCGACATAAAAAGCGAAGAAATTTATCGCGCCTCTCGCCAGGTAGCCAAAATTTGTAATATGCCGGTACAGCCAAATAAAGCGATTGTTGGCGAAAATGCGTTTGCTCACAGCTCAGGTATTCATCAAGACGGTGTATTAAAAGCGCAAAACACGTATGAAATTATGTCACCAGAAAGTGTTGGCGTACCAAGTAACCAATTAAATATGACCTCACGTTCAGGCCGTCATGTTATAGAACACCGCTTAGAAGAATTAGGCTATCAAAAATCAGATTACGACATGGATAGCTTATACCAAAGTTTCGTTGCGCTGGCTGACCAAAAAGGCACAGTATACGACTACGACCTAGAGGCCATGATTTACTTTAATCAAATTAACGACAAAGACGAAAAGTACCAGTTAGAGTTTGTTAACTCTGCGTCTAATTCACAATCGGTGGCCAGCTCAACCATAGGCTTGCTGATTGATGGCGAAGCAAAACAAGAAGCCGCAACAGGTAATGGTCCAGTTGAAGCTTCGTTTGCTGCTATTGAGCGCTTAACAGGTATGAGTGTTGAAATGATTGAATACAATTTAGAGGCCACCGGCCAAGGCGCCAGCTCATTAGGGCAAGTTAATATTATTGCTAAATATGATGGTCGTCCTTACCACGGTGCCGGTATTGCGGCCGATGTGGTCGAAGCCTCAGTACGGGCTATGGTTCGGGTTTATAACTTAATTTATCGAGCACAAAAAGTGTCTGATTTAAAACAACAAAGGAAAGCAGGATGAGTAAAACACATTACAGCGTTGCCGTATTAGCAGGCGACGGTATTGGCCCAGAAGTTATGGCAGCTGCAGAGCAAGTACTTGACGCAGTCAGTGATAAATTTGGTTTTACTCTGAACCGTGAGCATCACGCGATTGGCGGCGCAGCCATTGATGAATTTGGCAAAGCACTTCCTGATACAACTTTAAAAGCCTGTGAAAACGCCGATGCTATTTTATTTGGCTCCGTGGGCGGCCCTAAGTGGGAGCATTTACCACCGAATGACCAACCAGAGCGCGCGTCATTGTTACCACTGCGAAAGCACTTTGGTTTGTTTTGTAACTTACGCCCTGCTCAATTGTTACCCGCATTAAGCGCTGCATCACCACTACGTGCTGATATTAGCGAAAAAGGCTTTGATATTTTGTGTGTGCGCGAGCTAACGGGTGGTATTTATTTTGGTGAGAAAGGCCGCAGTGGCGAAGGGGCAGAAGAAACCGCATTTGATACGCAAACTTATTCACGCAAAGAAATAGAGCGCATTGCACGTTTTGCTTTTGAGGCCGCTAAATTGCGCAGCAATCATGTGACCTCGGTTGATAAAGCCAATGTTTTAGCATCAAGCGTTTTATGGCGCGAAGTGGTAACCGAAGTGAGTAAAGACTTTCCAGAAGTGAGCTTAGATTACATTTATGTAGATAACGCAGCGATGCAGCTAGTTAAACAACCTAGCCAATTTGATGTATTGCTGTGCGATAACTTATTTGGTGACATTTTATCGGACGAATGCGCGATGATCACCGGCTCTATGGGGTTATTACCTTCGGCTAGCTTAAATCAATCAGGCTTTGGCTTGTATGAGCCCGCGGGTGGTTCAGCGCCTGATATCGCCGGGAAAGGGGTGGCAAACCCTATTGCACAAATTTTAAGTGCCGCATTAATGTTACGTTATTCGTTAGGACAAGATGAAGCGGCGCGCACTATTGAAAAAGCAGTCGCAGAGGCGGTTGAAGCAGGAGTGGGGACGCCTGATATTTATCCGCAGGGCGGCTATACCACCAACGATGTTGCAGCAGCCATCGTTTCACGTATTTAATTATTAAAGCCACAGCACCGTTAGCCTGTGGCTCAATCAGATCAGGGAGTTAGCAAGTGGCCCAAACCTTATACAATAAAATTTGGCAAGCACACACGGTTGCCAGCATTAATGAGCAAACCGATTTACTTTATATTGACCGTCATTTAGTACATGAGGTGACGTCACCACAAGCATTTGCAGGTTTACGTGAAAAAAATCGTAAAGTGCGCTGTCCAGAAAAAACCATTGCCACCATGGATCATAATGTTTCAACTAAAAGCCGTTCATTAGATGCAGCCAGCGAAGTCTCTAAAAATCAACTAATGGCACTGGATGCAAACTGCAAAGAATTTGGCATTTTGCTGTACGACTTAAATTCAGTAAACCAAGGCATAGTGCATGTTATTGGCCCTGAGCAGGGGATTACTTTACCAGGTACCACTATAGTCTGCGGCGATAGTCATACTTCAACGCATGGTGCGTTTGGTGCCTTGGCACATGGTATTGGTACCTCAGAGGTTGAGCATGTATTAGCTACGCAAACACTACAGCAAAAAAAGGCGAAGTCGTTAAAAATTCAAATTAACGGTGTATTACGCCCTACAGTAACAGCTAAAGATTTAATTATGGCGGTTATTGGTAAGCTAGGCACTGCTGGTGGCACTGGCTATGTGGCTGAATTTTGTGGTGAAGGCATAGAAGCTCTATCAATGGAAGCCCGTATGACATTGTGTAACATGAGCATTGAAATGGGTGCCAAGGCAGGTTTAATTGCCCCAGATAAAATCACTTACGAGTACTTAAAAGGCCGCCCGTTTGCACCCAAAGGTGCTGATTTTGATGCCGCTGTTGCCTACTGGGAAACTTTAAAAACGGATGATGGTGCTCATTTTGATTTAGAAGTAGAGTTAGATGCAGGCAGTATTCAACCGCAAGTTACTTGGGGGACTAATCCAGAGCAAGTGATTGGCGTTGATGAATGTATTCCAGATCCAGATAAAGAAACCGATTTAATTAAAGCCGATGCAATTCGCAGTGCGCTTAAATATATGGGCTTAAAAGCGGGCGATAAACTATCAAGCGCCAAAGTAGACACGGTATTTATTGGCTCATGCACCAACAGCCGCATTGAAGATTTACGCGCTGCAGCAAAAATTGTTGAAGGTAAACAGGTTTTAGCTGGTATTGAAGCGCTGATTGTTCCAGGCTCAGGCTTAGTTAAGCAGCAAGCTGAAGATGAAGGCTTAGCCGATATTTTTAAAGCTGCAGGGTTTGAATGGCGTGAGCCAGGTTGTTCTATGTGTTTAGCAATGAATGACGACCGTTTAGGTGCAGGTAAACGCTGTGCATCTACATCTAACCGTAATTTTGAAGGACGCCAAGGTCGAGGTGGGCGTACACACTTAGTGAGCCCAGCAATGGCTGCAGCGGCAGCAATACATGGCCACTTTGTTGATATTAGAGGAGAAGCTTAATGAGCACTTATTTTAGCGGCTTAATGGCCCCACTAGATAAAAACAACGTCGATACCGACCAAATTATTCCTAAGCAGTTTTTAACTTCAACCAGCCGTGACGGATTTGATGCGGCCTTGTTTTACGATTGGCGTTATTTAGATAATGGCGAGGCAAACCCTGATTTTATTTTGAACCGACCCTGCTATCAAGGCGCGCAAATACTACTAACCCGTGACAACTTTGGCTGTGGTTCATCACGTGAACACGCCCCATGGGCGCTTAAACAATACGGTTTTGAAGTGATTTTGGCTGAAAGTTTTGCTGATATTTTCTTTAATAACTGTGGCAATAACCAAATGCTTGCCATTGCACTGCCAGCGCAAATATTAGAAGACTTATTTGTGTTAAGTGAGCAGCATGACGATATTCACATTGATGTGGATTTAGAAAACCAGCAATTGCGCAGCAATAAATTTGCGCCAATCAGCTTTGATATTCGCAAAGACGTGAAAGAGCGTTTATTAAGTGGCTTAGACTTTATCGGTGTAACCGAGACCCTGAATCCGCAAATTGATGCGTTTGAAGCAAAACTTGCCGCTGAGCGTCCTTGGCAATAGTGGCTTAAAAGTTATTAAATAATGAAACGCGGCATAAGCCGCGTTTTTCATTGCTGTCAGATGCTGTTCATCGTGATTACTGTCTTTGTGTTTGTTTAAACGCTAAGCTAATTTTTTACATGTTTAGGGATACATTATGAAATTATTAACAGCTGCAGCACTAATGCTTGCATCAACCGCTGCAATAGCACGCCCAGCGCCTTTAGTATCAATTCCAAGCCATGATGGCTTTTTTGATAATATTGCTGCCCATTGTGGTAAAGCTTTTGAAGGTAAAGTAACGGTTGATAATGCCACAGGACCGAGTTCATTTGCCGATAAAAAGTTAGTTATGCATGTGCGTAAGTGTAATGAACGTGAGCTACAAGTGCCGTTTCATGTGGGTGATGACGCCTCACGTACGTGGATCATTTCTAAAACGGGCAGTGGGTTGAGTCTAAAGCACGATCATCGCCATAAAGATGGCAGTGATGATGTGTCTACTATGTATGGCGGTCATACTTTGGATGCGGGTTTTACTAATATGCAATCATTCCCTGCTGACCAGTATTCAAAAGAGTTATTTGTTAGCCAAGGCATACCGCAATCGGTAGGCAATACATGGCAAATGTATATTTACCCTGAACAGTTCACTTATCGACTTATTCGCCAAGGTCGCGAATTCCGTGTGGATTTTGATTTAACTAAACCTATCACACCACCGGCTGCGCCGTGGGGGTATAGCGTTAACTAAACTCAGCTTCAGTAAAACCACTGGCTGTTTTAATACTCAGTGGTTTACTGAAAAGTAACGAGGAGTTATTTTTTTGAGGTTTTTTCTGCAGGTATTTCACACTGCACAAATACACTCAGTGGTGGCTGATAAGCGCGTGGCTTAGTTGGAAAACGTTCATACTCTTGCACACCTTCGGTTACTTTTAACATAAAAGGATTATCGCGACATAAACGGTTTGCGTGGCGCAATAAAAAAACACTTTGGTTTTTAAAGTGCGGGTAGTCGTCAGACTGTATTTCTAGGTGGTAGTTGTTAGTGTCTATTTGCGTTTGCTTATAATGCACCTTTTCATCAAAGTCATAAAGTCGCTGCATTTCAGCTTGCTCTGCCGACACACTCAAACACCCTGTTAATAAACCCCAGCTAATAATTCCATGTATGTAATGATTGGCTTTTCTGCTCATAAACCTTTAACTCCATCTTGATATTGGGTAGTGTGATCAGCATATCAATTACACCCGTTATGATATAAGTCTAACACCCAAAAAGGGGAAATGTGATGTTCAAACAAATTAAACAGCTTTTTTCGAGTATTGATCAGCAAGATTATGATATTGAACAACATGATTTAAAAACAGCGGTTGCCGCATTATTAATTGAGGTAATGCGAGCGGATAACGACTTACAGGCAGATGAACAACATACGTTAAGTCTGACATTAAAAAAATATTTTGATTTAACTGATGAAGCAGTAGATGAGTTAACCGAGCAAGCAAGTGCAAGCTTAGATGACGCCATTGATTATTTTCAATTTTCAAAGCAAATTAATAATCAATGTAGTGCACAGCAGCGCATTGAAATAGTTGAACTGCTTTGGCGCTTAGCGTACGCAGACGGTGAACTTGATCCACAAGAAGAATACGTTATTCGTCGCGTTGCAAACTTGTTGTATGTTACCCATGAAGACTTTATTGCTGCAAAGCTTGCAGCAACAAAGTTATAGCCACTGCTTATTTTAGCTTACTTGCTACGCTAACTAACTGCTGTGCAAGGCCGGCCACTTTTTCAGCGGTAGCGGGGTCGTTAATACGGCCGTTTTCGTCTAATAAAGTATGAATAGCCGGTACTGCCAGTTGGTTAGCTAATACTAAGCTGCCAATGCCTGATAAAATATCACGCACATGATTTAAACCACGTAAGCCGCCAAGCCCACCTGGTGACGCTGCATATAACGCGGTTACTTTATTTGCAAATGCTGGCTCTGCGCCTTGTTCGGTTCGCGATGCCCAATCAATGGCATTTTTTAACACCGCAGTAATAGAGCCATTATATTCTGGGCTAGCCAATAAAATACCATCGGCTGTGCGTAGCTTGTCTTTTAATTGTTGTACGCCGGCAGGTGTGCCTTGTGCCTCGAGATCTTCATCAAACATAGGTATGGCTAAGTCTGCAAGTTTAATCACTTCCACTTCAGCGCCACCTTCTAAAGCAAAACGCGCTGCTTCATTAATAAGTTTTTGATTGAAGCTGTCTTTACGTAAGCTACCTGCTAGGGCAATAATTTTTGGTGTAGTCATGAGCTGATCCTAATGTTGATTGTGTATAGCAGTGACTTTAACAAATAATTACTTGCAGAAAAGCCAAATAAACGCAAAACTTATGTGCGTATATGCACAACTTGAAAAGTGGTTACCATGGCAATTCAATTTGATGATTGGCAAGATCTTAAGGTTGCTTATGAAGTGGCGCGTTTAGGCACTTTAACTGCAGCAGCCGAAGCGCTAGATGTTCATCACAGTACAGTGCTCAGGCGAATAAATAACTTAGAGAAAAGCTTAAATGCGCGATTATTCCATCGCCATGCTCGTGGCTACAAAGTCACAGAGATTGGCGCTAAGTTATTTACCACAGCACAAGCAATTAATGGTGAGCTAGAGCGCTTACATAACGATATAATTGCTGCAGATAGCACCTTACAAGGTAGTTTGTTACTTACCACTGTGAGTGGCTTTATTGATGTATTAAGTGAGGTATGCGAGCAGTTTCAAACCTTGCATCCGCAAGTGCAATTACAAGTGATTATGGATCAAAAGCGTTTGCGTTTAGACCATGGCCAAGCGCATATCGCTGTAAGAGCAGGGCCCAGACCGGATGAAGGTGATTATATTGCTCAGCATTTAGCGGCACTCTCGTCAGGGTTTTATGCTTCAAAACACTACATAAATCGTTATGGCTTGCCACAAACGTTAGCACAACTTTCGCTGCATAATTTTGTATCAGGAGTTGCTGGTTATAATGGCAAAGTGCCTTATTTTGCATGGGTTGATGAAAATATTCCTCCGTCGCAAGTTAAACTTAGAGTATCAGAAACCTCAGAGGCCACTCGCGCCATCGTTAAGGGGCTAGGGATTGGCGGATTACAGCATGATGTTGCAGCGCAATACCCTGATTTAGTCCCTGTATTACCTAACGAACTAAGTTGGCCTACTGACTTATGGTTAGTGACGCATCATTTAGTGCATCGTACTGCGAAAGTGCAAGCGTTTAGTCAGTTATTAAAAACTTATTTTAAGCAGCGTAAATTAAGTTAAGTATTAGATTGATTTTTTAACTGAAATACCTAAGCGCTTGGCTAGCCGCGTTAAGTTAGCGCGGTCGACCTGCAAACTACGGGCTGTGCTTGCCCAGTTATAATTATGCTGTTGAAGTTGCTGTATAATAAGTTGCTGAGTGTAAGTATCGGTGGCTTGCTTTAACGAAATGTTGTTTGCCAAAGGTGTGGTTGCAAGCTGGTTTGAGTGTTCAAGTGCAAAAGTATTAATAGCGCTTAAATTTAGCTCACAATGCTCTGGCTCAATAGTAATAATTGGTTGTTGCCATTGATACTGTTTAGCTTTTAATGCGGCGCGATTAATAACATGTTCCAGCTCTCTTACATTGCCAGGCCAGTCATATTTTTTAAGCAGTAATTGCGTTTCAATGCTGAGTTTTAACTGTTTAATGGCAAGCTTTCGAGCTGTTTTTTCCAAAAAATAACCGGCTAATAAAATAACATCTTCATCACGGGCTTTTAACGGCGCAACACTCAGCGGGTACACACTTAGGCGGTGGTATAAGTCGGCGCGAAATCGTCCCTGTTCAACTTCGTGTTTTAAGTCACGGTTAGTGGCTGCAATCACTCTAACATCAACATATTTAAGTTCATCTTCACCAACGGTTTGTACTTCGCCACTTTGCAGTACCCGTAGTAATTTACTTTGCATTGCCAGTGGTAGCTCGCCTATTTCATCCAAAAATAAGGTACCGCCATCGGCTAATTGAAACTTACCTTGGCGAGCATTTTGCGCACCCGTAAAGGCGCCTTTTGCATGGCCAAAAAATTCACTTTCGGCGAGGTTTTCAGGCAGAGACGCACAGTTTAAATGAATTAATGGCTGATCTTTACGTGCTGAATGCAAGTGAATATTACGCGCCACCAATTCTTTGCCAACCCCAGTATCACCTAAAATAAGGACACTAAAGTTTGATGCCGCAACTAGTTTTATCTCATTTTTAAGCGTTTGTATTACTGGGCTTTGGCCAATAATTTCACCACCATCACGTTTAAGTGCCTCACGGTTTAACGCTTGTACTAATTCACTTGAGTGCTGCGCATGTTGTTTGTAATGGGCAAGCTCTAGGGCGGTTTTAAAGTGCGCACTGCACAAGGTTTGTAAGGTGTTGAGTGTATCAGCGGTAATGCCGTCAAACGCATCAGCGTTTAGGCTATCAAAGGTCAGAATACCAAGCAGCGAATCTTTATCGTAAAGCGGTAAACCTAAGCAGGCATGCACTGGAATATCACCGGTTTTAGCTAGTAGTAAGCCGTCATATGGGTCTGGAAGCGGGCAGTCATGTGCAAATTGCAGTGTCAAGCGGTGATTACAAATAGCATCAAGACGAGGATGCTCTGCAATATTAAAACGCCTGCCTAAGCTATCAGGCATTAAACCTTTAATCGCTAAAGGCTTTAATTGCTCGCCTTGGCGAATTAACAAGGCGCTAGCATCACTTGGAATAACACGTTCAACCGTGGCTAAAAGTTGCTCGAAACTGTGCGCATGTAAGGTGCTTTGTGCAAGCTCTAAGGCAACTTGAGTCAGGTTGAGTTGTTGGTTCATGTCAAAATGACCTATTAGTGTATTTTATTGGTTTTTATAGTAGGTCATTAAGACTCTTTTTGTAAAGTGAAATTAAATAATGCATTGAATTTAAAGTGTTTATTTAATTGGCATGGTCTGTGTAATGACAAAATAACGAAAGCAGTTATTGGGGTTGTTATGGGCAGTACTTTCTTAGAGCATGTTAATTATTCAGTGGAGTCTAATTCTCTGTATTACCGTTTGCTATCTCATGCAAATAAGGTGCTATGTATTAGCGTATTTGGGGTGTTGATTACGCTGTTAATAAGTTATCCCTATGCAGGCTATTTTTCGATACCGGTACAAATTTTTGCACACATTAGCACGATTGTCCTCGCGGCTATTGTCAAAGTGAGTTACGTACTGCGCTGTGTGGCGCAGCACGGGCTGGGGCAGGAGGTGCGCTAATGAAGCCCATAAACTTAGCCGAACCTATGCCAGCGCAGGTCGCATTTCATCAGGTATCACAATGGTCATTATGGATGTTGGCATTTAGACCCTTTTTTTTAGCTGGTGGATCACTAGCGTGTTTGTCTGTGGGTTATTGGTTACTTATTTTAAGTGGCGATGCACAGTGGTATTTAGTTATGCCTGCTAATTTGTGGCATGCACATGAAATGTTATTTGGTTTTGCGGGCGTGGTTGTGGCTGGCTTTTTACTTACTGCAGCACAAACATGGACCGGTGTTGCAAGTATTAATGGTAAACCATTGATGTGGCTTAGCTTAGTGTGGCTTAGTGCACGGCTTAGTTTTTTTGTAGTGATACCTAGCATTGCCCAGTTTAATGTTTATGCGGTACTGATTTTACAAGTTGTTTGGTGGCTCTCGGTAATCATAGTGTTAGCCAACATGCTGATAAAGGCGAGCAGTAAACGCAACTACTTGTTTTTATTTATTCTTTCATTTTTATGTACGCTCAATATGCTGTACTTAATATTGCTGCTAAAAAACCAAATGCAGCTAGCGCTGGCGATGGTTGATACCGCAGTACTGGTTATAAGCTTGTTGGTGGGAGTTGTGGCTGGGCGTGTATTACCTTTTTTTACCGCCAAAGGGCTGGGCTTATCTAAGCAGGTACGCACACCAAACATAGATAAAGCTATTTTATACTTATCGGTATTGGCGATAGCATTATTTTTTATTAGCAAATTATTTTTTACTGTAATTAACCCGGCACTAGTTGTGATGAGTGCAGCGTTTTTGCATTTAGTGCGCAGTGTTTGCTGGTGGAATAAGCAAGTGCTAAAAGTCCCATTATTATGGTCGTTACACTTTGCCTATTTAGCCTTAGGTATAGGTTTAATGTTAGTGGCAATCAGTTTTTATAGCAGTGCAATACTGTTTAAAGACGCACTGCATTTTATCACTATTGGTGGTATCGGCATGATGATTTTAGCCATGATGATACGAGTATCACTGGGGCATACCGGTCGCTCACTTACTATTCCGCGTTTTATGAACCTTGCGTTTGCATTGGTGTTTAGTGCTGCAATTATTCGTGCTTTTCTCCCGCCTTTTATTGGGCCACACCTAGCTTGGCAGCTTAGCGCTGTGCTTTGGTTACTGGCTTTTTTATTATTTTTAATTCACTGCACACCTATATTAACGCGGCGTCGTGTTGATGGGCGTCGTGGTTAGTTCACCCATAGGAAACCAAAATGTTATCTGAAAAAACTATTAAGATTGTAAAAAGTACAGTTCCATTGCTTGCAGAAGCGGGCACAGTCGTCACCGATCATTTTTATAAGCGCATGTTTAGCCATAACCCGGAACTTAAACATATTTTTAATATGACTAATCAAGAAACGGGTCGTCAGCAATTTGCATTATTTAATGCCTTGGCTGCATATGCGCAAAATATTGATAATTTAGCCGTGTTAAAAGAGGCATTAGCAAGAATTAACCATAAGCATACCAGCTTGAATATTTTACCCGAGCATTACCCTATTGTAGGGGCGCATTTGATCGGCACACTTAAAGAGCTTATTCCTGATCAGTTTACAGCTGATGTTGAATACGCATGGCGAGAAGCTTATAACCTATTGGCTGATATTTGTATTACCGAAGAAGCAGCGTTGTATGCACACAGTAAAAATAATCAGGGTGGCTGGGTAGGTACACGGAAGTTTGAAATTACTCATAAACATGTTGAGTCTGAATTTGTAACCAGCTTTATCCTCACACCTGTAGACGGTAAAGCTGTTATTTCCCACAAGCCAGGACAATATCTTGGCATTAAAGTTAAGCCTGAGGGGGCAGAATATGAAGAGATCCGCCAGTATTCTATTTCGCAAAAGAGCAATGCTAAAAACTATCGTATTAGCGTTAAAAAAGAGTGCCAACCACAGCCTGGCGTGGTGTCTAACTATTTACACTCACTAGAGCAGGGCGCACTAGTAGAGCTATACCCACCAGCAGGTGATTTCTTTTTGAAAGATGCAACAAGCCCCGTTGTGCTTATTTCTGCAGGTGTTGGCCAAACCCCAATGATGGCTATGCTGCAAACGCTATTGAGCGACAATACTAATCAAGCGATTAGTTACTTACACGCGTGTGAAAATAGCCTTGAGTATTCATTTAAAGACTACCTAGCTCAGCAAACGGCTATGTATCCACAACTAAAAACCTTAACCTGGTTTAATCAAGGTGGTGGGGGATGTGATTACACAGGGCTTATGGATTTATCTGTGCTTGAGGCATCACTGCCTATTAGTGAGGGTGTATTTTATTTGTGTGGACCAGCTTCGTTCATGGCTTATGTAAAAGGCCAACTACTTGATTTAGGTGTACAGAGCTCGAATATTCATTACGAAATATTTGGACCACACCAAGCATTATAAACATAAGTTTACAGCTTTTTACTGTCGGTGTTTGCGGCATAAGCTTGTTGTTGCCACGCATTAAACAGCTTTTGTTGTTTATTTGATATTTTTAAACCATAAGTTTTTTGCATGTAAGCGTATGCATCGGCAATACGTTTACGTGCATAAACCGGCGGTTCAATAACGCGTTGTTTAAAATTAACCTTAACCTCACAGCGACCATATTGATTAGCATTTTGGGCTAACATGCCAAAGCGATAGTTTGAACGATCAGCGTTAATTTCACCGATTGCGGGAGCTAAATTGTTAATATCAGCTTCCATCATGCGAAACTTTGCACTTACTTTACGGCAATTTTTGCGTCCACCATTTTGCCAGCATTGTAACTGATGACCAAACTCCCAAGCGGGTACAATATGTTCCCATTCTATTCGTAGAGCGCGTTGATTCACGTTACCTGAGCGGGTAAATGTGTTGCGTGGCACATAACCACAATGGGTTGCATCGGGTACTAACTTTTTGCCTTTACGTTTTATGTCGCAACCACAATAGATACTTTTTGCATCCGTTGGTAAGGTTTTAATTAAGTGTTTTTTAGCACTGGAAAAACGAGTAAATTGCTCAGCATTTAGATTAAAGCTGACAACGCAAAGCAATAACGCAAAAATAAAATGCGGCATATCCTATCACTTTAGTGAACTACAGGAGCCGCGATTTTAGAGTGAATAACCTAAATGGTAAATCAGTTTTAAACCGAATCCACTTAAAAACTCAGGATAGCTGACGTTTTCTTGTTCTGAATCGGATGTTTTGCAGTAATAAAATAAAACCAGTAAAGCTAAAAAACACACTGCTGGCAGCAAAACTAATAAGTAACGGGTTGTTAAAATCCTCGCGCTCATCGTAATCCATAATATGTAGCATCCAAAAGAAGTCAAACACTCGCCAAATATTACTGCGAACTGTAATGAACTCGCCGTTATCAGCATTAAAATATAAGCTGGTGCTAAGCATATCGTTAAAATTAACCTGCCAAATATTTTCTTTAAACCCGGCTTCTCTAAAACTGGTTGCCAGCTTTTTTGTGCTTATAACGTTTGCTTTAATTAAAAGGTGAGCCTGGGCATTAGCGATGATTTGTGCCTTGCTTGGTGGTGGGAGTGGGTTGCCGGTTACACCATTAAAACTATAGATTTTACTTGCTGTAGTTACCGTAATTACTGGGGTATTTAAAAAGTGACTATAATTAATTTGTTGGGGTTGTGGTGTATTTGCAATAATTTTATCAAGTGAGGCTGTGTAATCGGCTTGGCTGAAAGGGTTTTCTAGTTGGCGGTTTGCAAGGTGTTTACCGTGTACTTTTTCAAGTGGCATGGCGCTCATAAATAAACCGCCAAGCAGCCATGCAAAAATTTGTATTACTAAAAAGTAGCCTAGCCATTTATGCAGCTTACGGGCTGTTTTAAAAATGCGTTTGTTCATTCGCTTACTCATTATTATTATTTTTTGTGCAAGGCACCTAATGGAGCTAGCTGCCATTAGGTTAATAGCTGTATTAACCGTTACTTTAATACTTGCAGCTTAATAAAGGAATTAAATAAATTATAAGCTGTTGATTTGGTATAAATGCAAAATTAGGTTAAAGTTTGCGGTGAAATTTAAGTGGGGTAACACAACTGTATGTCGGAAATTCAATTTTTAAATGTAGATCTAGAGCTTGAGTCAAAGCAAGATATTAGCGTATTAGTTGCTGATTTAAAAAAGGTCGCAACCATTTTACATTATGATAAAGACGAATACCGCCAACTGGCACGCATCGAAGTAGCTGGTGAAATAACCACACCCGATAAAGCAATTAATCATTTGTGTGAGTTAATCGAGTCGTGTTCACGCAATGCATTAAAGCAATGGTTAAGCTGTTCTCGCAGAACGTTTGATATGGGGTTTGAGTCGGGTACGTCGCCAAAATGTTTCAATCAGGCCTTGCATGCAGATACCTTGTTACGCATATCTGCAATTGGCGCAGGCATAGAAGTTACTATTTACCCTCTGGAAAAGTAATTTAACCTTTTCGCTCGACTACGGCTGCGGTCATTCTTGATACGCAGCAAAGCTCATTGCGGCTATTGGTTATTTTAATATCCCAAACCGAGCTGCGTTTACCTATATGATAAGCCCTTGCGGTAGCGGTTAATGTGCCGTTGCGTGACGCTTTTAAGTGGCTTGCGCTGATCTCTTGCCCAACACAATAAAATCGACTGAAATCAACCACAAAGTTAGCGGCATAACTTGCTACTGTTTCAGCAAGCACGACATTGGCACCACCATGCACTATACCCATTGGATTATGGTGCTCAGGTATGGCTGGCATAGTGGCGACTAAGTAGTCATCACCAATTTCACTGATTTCAATTCCCATGGTCTTCATGAGCGTGCCTTGGCCAGTGATCCCTTGATCTAATTGCTTACAAAACTCTAATGTAATTGGTTGGTGCCAAATACTCATGCTAGCTCCTTGGATAAGTAATTGAGAATTAATATGATAATGCGCTGCTAATAATTACATTTATTATTGCGGTTTTAAAGCATCTTATTGTTTAGCCATCATGACTTATAAGGTATTAATTTATATTTGCGATTTTTAAATAACTGTATATACTCACAGTTAATTGTACTGTATGGAAAACCAGTTGTATGCGACCATTAACAAAACGCCAAGCGCAAATACTCGAACTTATCAAAGTGTTTATTAAAGACACTGGTATGCCTCCTACACGTGCCGAAATTGCACAAACACTGGGTTTTAAAAGTGCAAATGCTGCAGAAGAACACTTAAAAGCACTGGCTAAAAAAGGTGTAATTAAAATGAAGCCGGGTGCGAGTCGCGGCATTCAGCTTGTTGAAGAAGAAGAGCCAGAGCAATTAGGCTTGCCTTTAATTGGTCGGGTTGCTGCGGGTGAGCCAATATTGGCGCAACAGCATGTTGAAAGCCACTGTAAAATTGACCCTTTAATGTTTAAACCTGCGGCCGATTTTTTACTGCGTGTTAACGGCATGAGTATGAAAGATATTGGTATTATGGATGGCGACTTACTCGCTGTACATAAAACTCAAGTGGCTGAAAATGGTCAGGTTATTGTTGCTCGAGTGGATGATGATGTTACGGTTAAACGCCTAGAAAAAGCCGGCAGAAAAGTATTACTGCATGCTGAAAATGACGAGTTTTCGGCCATTGAAGTCGACTTGGAAAATGAATCTTTCAATATTGAAGGCTTAGCGGTAGGTGTTATTCGTAACGCTGACTGGATGTGATAGTTAAGCATAACTAGCGCTTAATATTAATTAGGCGCTGATTTTACTTGTATTATTTTTTATGGTGCTGCTTGTTAATCGCTTTTGTTATTGTAAATAACATCGCTAAATACTTATATATAAATAAATTTATCCTAATTATTTTTAAATCATAAAATTTTATATTTTTTCCGCTGTTATTCAAGCTACCCCTTACCACCCCTGACTCTTAGGTTAACTAACTCATTAGTGACTACTTTTTTGCTGCACTTTTTTAAGTAACCCCTTGTTTATTTTTCATACTCACCTTGCTTATTGTTTATTTTTTAACTAGTTATTAAAGAGCTGGAATAAAAATAACTCACAGCGTAGTCGTTTTGAGCACACACATTTAATAACTCCAGCACCCTTATAAAAAATAAAAATAACGAATGGGCGTTTAAGTAGTATGTCCCTTCGCTTTGCGTCAGCAATAGCATCAAAGGAGCCGTCACATGGGTAAGCTGAGTTCTTCCTTGTGGCTTATATTGTTAGTTTTTTCGCAAAATGTGCTTGCTAATAGCCAATATAATATGCGTAAAGGCGTAACTGATATAAGTAATAATGTATACCAACTACACATGACTATATTTTTAATATGTTGTGTGATTGGGGTGATCGTGTTTGCCATTATGTTTTGGGCACTCATTCATCATCGCAAATCTAAAGGGGCTGTCCCTGCCCAGTTTCATGAAAGCACCAAAGTAGAAATACTCTGGACTGCTATTCCTTTTGTCATATTAATTGTTATGGCCATTCCTGCGACTAAAACCCTAATTGCCATGGAGGATGCCAGCAAAGCTGATATCACCATAAAAATTACTGGCTCACAATGGAAATGGCATTACGAATATATGGGGGAGGACGTTGAGTTTTATTCTATGTTAGCGACTCCTCAAAATGAAATAACGAATCTTGCCGATAAAAACCCGAACTATTTACTTGAAGTAGATAAGCCGCTGGTGCTACCGATTAATCAAAAAGTACGTTTTTTAATGACCTCAGATGATGTGATTCATTCATGGTGGGTGCCTGATTTTGCTGTTAAAAAAGATGCAAATCCTGGGTTTATCAATGAAACATGGACCAATATTAATGAAGTAGGTACTTACCGCGGGCAGTGTGCAGAGCTGTGTGGTAAAGATCATGGTTTTATGCCTGTTGTGGTAGAAGCAAAAACAGAAGAAGACTTCAAAACGTGGTTGGCAGAAGCTAAACAAGCTAAACAAAAAGCGGCCGCCGAAAGTGCGGCGCTACTTGACCAAGTAGTACCAAAAGAAGAGTTAATGGCACTGGGTGAGCAAGTTTATATGGCGAGCTGTGCTGCGTGTCACCAGCCTACAGGTTTAGGCCTGCCAGGGGTTTTTCCTGCACTTAAAGGCAGTCCAATAGTGGTAGGTGATATTAAAGGTCACATCGATATTTTACTTTATGGTAAGCCTGGTACAGCGATGCAGTCCTTTGCCAAGCAATTATCTATTAAGCAGATAGCAGCCGTTATTACTTATAAACGCAACGCATGGGGTAATGACACCGGAGAGGTAATTCAACCAAGCGAAATACAAGCGGCATTGGATGCTGATGGGGAGGCTAAATAATGAGTAGCATTGCAGAACAACCTAATACCAATGAGGCTCATCATGCCCATCAACCCGCTACTGGCTTTAAACGCTGGTTATTTACAACCAACCATAAAGACATAGGCAGCTTATATTTAATTTTTTCACTCACGATGTTTTTAATTGGTGGAGCAATGGCCATGGTGATCCGTGCTGAGCTATTTCAGCCGGGTTTACAGTTAGTTGATCCACACTTTTTTAACCAAATGACCACAGTACATGGGCTGATCATGGTATTTGGTGCAGTAATGCCTGCATTTACCGGCTTGGCAAACTGGATGATCCCGCTAATGATTGGTGCGCCAGATATGGCATTACCGAGAATGAACAACTGGAGTTTTTGGATTTTACCGTTTGCGTTTTTGATTTTGTTAGCGTCACTGTTTATGCCTGGTGGCGGTCCTGCATTTGGGTGGACCTTTTACGCTCCGCTTTCCACCACTTATAGTAACGACAACACAGCAATGTTTGTGTTTGCGGTGCATATAATGGGTATTAGTTCGATTATGGGAGCCATTAATGTGGTGGTAACCATAGTGAATATGCGCGCCCCTGGAATGACGTGGATGAAGCTACCGTTATTTGTGTGGACATGGCTGATCACGGCTTTTTTACTTATTGCAGTAATGCCGGTACTTGCTGGTGCAGTTACTATGGTACTCACTGATAAATACTTCGCGACCAGCTTCTTTGACGCCGCTGGTGGTGGCGATCCGGTAATGTTCCAGCATATATTTTGGTTTTTTGGTCATCCTGAAGTTTATATTATGATTTTGCCTGCCTTTGGCATTATCTCTACGATTGTTCCTACTTTTTCACGTAAAAAACTATTTGGTTACGCCTCTATGGTGTACGCCACTTCCTCGATTGCCTTGTTGAGCTTTATCGTGTGGGCACATCATATGTTTACCACTGGTATGCCCGTGGCGGGTGAGTTGTTTTTTATGTACGCGACTATGTTGATATCGGTACCTACCGGCGTAAAAGTCTTTAACTGGGTAGCAACTATGTGGCGTGGCTCTATTAGCTTTGAAGTGCCCATGCTGTTTAGTATCGCATTTATTGTGCTGTTTACTTTAGGTGGTTTTTCGGGATTGATGCTGGCTATTACGCCTGCTGATTTTCAATACCACGATACTTACTTTGTGGTTGCACACTTTCATTATGTACTCGTAACGGGCGCGGTATTTTCTATTATGGCAGGGGCTTATTATTGGCTGCCAAAATGGACCGGAAATATGTTCAATATTACCTTGGCAAAATGGCATTTTTGGTTGTCTTTGGTAAGTGTAAATGTGCTGTTTTTCCCAATGCATTTTGTGGGATTAGCCGGTATGCCACGTCGAATTCCAGATTATGCACTGCAGTTTGCTGACTTTAACGCCATTATTAGTATAGGTGGGTTTGCCTTTGGTTTATCGCAATTACTGTTTGTTGTCGTTGTGTATAAATGTGCAAAAGGGGGCGATAAAGTGCCTGCAAAAGTTTGGGATGGAGCTGAAGGGCTTGAATGGGAAGTTGATTCACCAGCGCCTTACCATACGTTCTCAACGCCGCCGGATATTAAATAATGAGTCATCTACCGTTATTAAAAAAGCTGGTGGTTATTTGCATTGCAATGTTTGCTTTTGCATTTGCCATGGTGCCTTTATATGACGTGTTTTGCGATATAACGGGGCTTAATGGTAAGCCCTCGTTAGAGCAAGCACAGCAAAGTACCTTGATTACTGAGAATAGAGAAGTCAGCGTTAGTTTTACCACGCATGCCCAAAGTGGTGCGCCTTTTGAGGTTAAATCTAAAGAATACAGTGTAGATGTAAAACCAGGGGCCATGCGTGAGGTTATGTTTAGCGCTAAAAACAACAGTAATGAAGACAAAGTGATGCAGGCTATCCCCTCGGTAGCACCGGGTAAAGCAGCTAAATATTTACACAAAATAGCGTGTTTTTGCTTTGACCAGCAACCTTTGAAGGCTGGCGAGGAGTTAGAGTTTAAATTACTTTTTTATGTTGATACTGAGTTACCCAGTGATGTGGAGGAGTTAACTCTGTCTTATACCGTATTTGATATTAGCGAGAAGTTAGTAGCCAGTAATAACTAGCTTATAAAACTAGTGAAAAACTAGGAGCAAATGAAATGAATCAAAAATATGAACATTATTATGTACCTGATCAAAGCCCATGGCCAATAGTTGGCGCAGTGGCGCTATTTTTTATCGCGGTAGGGGCAGCCTTAACAGTTATGGATATGGGTAAAGAGGGAGGCAGCGGTATTTACATACTGTATGTGGGTATTGCCGTATTGCTTTATATGCTGTTTAGCTGGTTTAAAAATGTGATTGAAGAGTCGCATCAAGGTTTATATTCTGCCCAAATGGATCGTTCATTCAGGCAAGGTATGAGCTGGTTTATTTTTTCAGAAGTCATGTTTTTTATGGCCTTTTTTGGCGCCCTTTTTTATGCTCGCATGTTCTCTGTACCTTGGCTTGGAGGCGCCGATAACAACGCCATGACTAACGAAGTGTTATGGCCTACCTTTGAGGCTGTGTGGCCGTTGTTAAATACCCCTGGAGGCACCACGACGCAAGCAATGGGCTGGCAAGGGTTACCACTTATAAATACCCTTATTTTATTAGCCTCGTCAGTGACTCTGCATTTTGCTCATGTGGCGATGGAAAATAACAAGCGCACGCCACTTAAGGTGTTTTTAGGCGTAACTATTTTATTGGGAGTATGTTTTTTAGGACTCCAAGTAGAAGAATATATTTATGCTTATAACGACCTTAATTTAACCCTTGATGCAGGAATTTACGGTAATACCTTCTTTTTGTTAACCGGTTTTCACGGTATGCATGTCACCTTAGGTACCATTATTTTATTAATCGTTTTCCTACGGATTTTAAAAGGCCACTTTACAAAAAATAAGCACTTCGCGTTTCAAGCTGCGGCGTGGTACTGGCATTTTGTTGATGTTGTTTGGCTATGTTTGTTTGTTTTTGTATATGTACTGTAGTGGGCAAAGGTGATTGATTTGCCGTAATTAAACCTAGCTTTAGTGCGGCAATTACCATCAGTAATACCACAACAGAAAATAACACTCGACGCCCTAAAAAGTGAGACATGGGGCGTCCATTGGTTTTTCCCGACACCATAATAAATAAAGCACGAAATAAATTAAACAATATAAATAATAACAGTAGAACAATAATAATTTTAATAATCACTGGATTTACCCTTATGCAGTTAGTTGTATTTAACAAACAAAAGCTTAGCTCAATAATCACAGTTTGCCTGGTTGTTATTGTGGTATTAGTTTGCGTGCGTTTAGGGTTTTGGCAATTACAGCGCGCAGATCAAAAGCAACAGCAGCTTAATGCCATTGAAAATATACAACAGCAAGGGGTTATGAGCTGGGCACAGTTGCAACAACTGCCAAAAGAGTGGAATAAAACCGGGGTATTAGTTTCGTTGAGTGGTTATTTTGATACCAATAATTATTGGCTGCTCGATAACCAAATTTATAATGGTCAGGTTGGTTACGACTTACTGGCATTATTAAAATTACCTGATGATTCGCGCTTTTTATTAGTTAATTTAGGCTGGGTAAAAGCAGGCAGTTCAAGAGAAATCCTACCAAACGTGACAATACCTAGTGGTAAATTTTCGTTAACGGCACAAATTAAAGAAGATAACTTAAGTGGCTTTACCTTAGCTAATAGTAATACTCAATCAGATTTAGCTAAACGAATTCAAATCATTGATCTGCAAGCTCTCAGTAGCCAATCCCAGCGACCTTTAGTGGATTATATGGCCTATCGCCAAGGCGGTGAAGATGAGATTGCGGCCCCCCATTATGAAGCTGTTGTGATGAGTCCAGAAAAACATTATGCCTACTCAGTACAGTGGTTTTTAATTGCGATTGCCTGTGTGGTAGTTGCTATTTTTGCAAGCAAGAAGAGGATAGATAATGAAAAATAAACCCCTGTTGCTCTTTGTTGTATGCTGCGCTATCCCTTTAGTGCTGGCTTACAGCGCGTTAAAACTTGATTGGCTACCTACAGCAATTACTAATCATGGCGAATTTTTAGAGCGTGAAATTAAGCTAGACAATTGGCAGCAGCATAATCCAAAACAATGGACTATTGCTTTAAATTATTCAGCACAATGCGAAGAGCCTTGCTCGGAGCAGCTCGCTGCTTTAGATAATTTATATGTTGCCCTTGGCAAAAACCAACACAAAGTAGATATGGCAATAATTGGTGAACCCGAAGCAGCGAAGCCGCATTGGCATATGATTGCTGAACAACAACAATTAAAACCCGCGAGTTTATATTTAATCGACCATATGGGACTGATTGTGCTGGAATATCCATTTAATCCTCAACCACAAGAAAACCGTTTGATACAAAAGGGATTATTGAAAGATCTAAAAAAATTACTTAATTACTCTCGTTCAAGCTAAGTAGAGGCTGCTATGTATAAAAACTATAAAAATTTGGTATTAGCAACGAGTTTATTCGCATTAGTTGTGGTAGCTCTAGGCGCATATACGCGGTTAAGTGACGCAGGGCTTGGTTGCCCCGATTGGCCTGGTTGTTATGGCTTTTTAACCGTACCAAAACATGAAGCTGAGATTGCGCATGCGATTCAAAGCTACCCCGATATGATATTTGAAACAGCAAAGGCATGGAAAGAAATGATTCATCGCTATTTTGCTGGCACGCTCGGAGTATTAATTTTAGTGTTGTTTATTTTGGCTTTTGTAAAACGCCAGTATCCAACTACGCCTGTAAAATTACCGATGCTACTGCTTTTGCTTGTTATTTTTCAGGCCGCGCTTGGCATGTGGACGGTGACTATGAACCTGCAGCCGCTTATTGTGATGGGGCATTTACTCGGAGGGTTTAGTATTTTGGCGTTATTAACGTTGTTGTACTTACGGCTGACTAGCGAGCCAATTACGGGGGGGGACGCAGGTGCAAAACCCCACTTTAAACTAAGCTTGGTGGCGCTCACGGTACTTATTTTACAAATAGCCTTAGGTGGCTGGTTAGCGGCTAATTATGCCGCGCCACATTGTAATGGTTTACCGCTATGTAGCTATGCTCAGCCGTTTTCGCTCAGTAGTGTTTTTCAGCTACCGTTAGAGCACAGCAATTATGAGTTTGGCGTGTTGTCACAACAAGCGCGTATGTCTATTCATTTACTGCATCGTATGTGGGCATTGGTCACTTGTATTGTGTTGGCACTCGTTATGTGGCGAATATACAGCCATGCCTATTCACAAAAAATTAAAAGCTGCACAGTGAGTGTATTGGTAGCGTTATTTTGCCAGATAGCGTTGGGGTTAGCTGTAGTATATTTTCACTTTCCGATCAGTGTTGCGCTGGCGCATAACTTAATGGCTGCCATACTGTTATTAACTATGGTTAGGTTATGTTATTACCTAAAAGTCCGTACCTAAAGGGGAATCGTTATGGCAATTACAATTAACAAAAAAGCAATGCAGCCCGTTTATAGCCCATCGTTATTGACTAAAAGTTATCATTTAATCCAAGATTATTTAGCAATCAGTAAATTTAAAGTGGTGGCTATGTTGGTGTTAACGGCATGGGTGGGCTTGGCTCTCGCCCCTGACGTTGGTAGAGGCATTGGGGTTCAGTTCATAAGTTTATTAGGGATTGGTTTACTCTCTGCGGCAGCTGCCGTTATCAATCATGTGGTTGATAGTGAAATTGATAGTAAAATGGCACGTACACGCCACCGCCCAGTCGCCAAAGGACGCTTAAGTAAATTACACGCATTAAGTTTTGCTGCTGTTATTGGCGTGGCAGGGTTTATTATGTTGATGTTGTGGGCAAATACACTCACTGCCATACTTACCTTATTTGCACTTGTTGGTTACGCATTTATTTATACGTCGTTTTTAAAACGCGCCACGCCACAAAATATAGTGATTGGTGGTTTGGCTGGCGCCATGCCACCTTTACTTGGTTGGGTGTCTGAAACCAATCAAATGGCAGCCGCTCCTTGGTTGTTGGTTATGATTATATTCACATGGACTCCTCCGCACTTCTGGGCGTTAGCAATCGCGCGTAAAAGTGATTACGAACGCGCTAAAATCCCTATGTTACCTGTCACCCATGGAATCGACTTTTGTAAAACCTGTGTGCTCGCGTACTCGGTGCTATTAGCCATTGTGTGCGTATTACCCTATTTGATAGGTATGTCGGGGCTTATTTATTTAAGTGGGGCCTGTATCCTCAATATACTCTTTATATACAAAGCAATTAACTTAAAATTTGCCGCCAAAGAAGACACCGCAATGGATTTATTTCGTTTTTCGATTGTTCATTTAATGATACTCTTTGTTATCTTATTTATAGATAAATGGCTAGTTATATGAAGCAGTTATGGTGTGGGTTAATTGTTTTTTCGGTGCTTTTTTTATCGGCATGTGATGATAAAAAAAGTTTACAAGATCTTGATGCATTAGTGTACGAAACTTCAAAACCGTTATCTGATTTCTCGCTGAATGATCAACAGGGGGAGTTAGTAACCAAAAAGCAGTTTTTAGATCAATGGAACTTAGTGTTTTTAGGCTACACAAGCTGCCCTGACATTTGTCCAATGACGCTTGCTAAGCTCAACAATGTCTATAAAAACTTACAAGCTGACTATCCACTGCAGGTGTGGTTTATATCTGTTGATCCTAAACGAGATATTGCTCAAAAGCGTAAAGAGTACATAGATTATTTTAACCCTAAATTTTTAGCTGTATCTGGGGAGCATAAAGACTTATTTCCATTTGTACGAGAGCTGGGATTAATTTATGCAATTAGTGATAGTGATGAATCTGACTATGCGGTGGATCATAGTGCATCGGTTGCACTTGTTGATGGTAGTGGCGCCCTGAGAGCTATTTTTAAGCCCGAATTTAAACAAGGAGATGTGCCTTTGGTGAATACTACAAAACTAACGGCAGAATTTATTGAAATAGCAGATTACTACAAAAACTAGTTTTTAATGGTTTAACAATTTTCAAGGGGCTTTGTGCCCCTTTTTACGTTTTTTAACAGCTGTTTTTAATTAATTAGTTATTTTTTAGTCGTTTTTATGGCGTTTTCTTTATCTCGGTCTAAGCTTTTGTTATGGATTGAGTTGATAAGGAAAAGCTTAAAAATGCTTAAACTACCAAATGAGCTTTCAATTGTTCAGGTTGACGTTTTACATCAAGATTTATTAAGCGAGCTTAATAATAGCCGAGATATTTGTCTGGATATTAGCGATGTCATGTCTGCTGATACCGCCTCGGTTCAACTCCTTTGTGCCCTACAAAAACACCTTCTTACTATCAATCAAAAAATTGCTTGGGTTGGCAGCAGTGACGCATTAAAAAATGCCATTGAACAACTCGGTTTAAGTGAATATTTAGCTTCAGAAAGTACTAACTAGAGGTTTATATGAAAAGAATTTTAGCTGTCGATGATTCTGCATCAATGCGCCAAATGGTGAGCTTTACGTTAAAAACAGCAGGGTTTGATGTTACCGAAGCCAAAGATGGCAGCGAGGCATTAGCCATTGCCAAGCAACAAGGTTTTGATGCAGTTATTTCTGATGTAAACATGCCAATTATGGATGGGATCACACTTATTAGAGAGCTAAGAGGGTTACCAGATTACAAATTTACACCGTTGCTTATGTTAACTACAGAGTCGGGGATGGATAAAAAAGTAGAAGGCAAAGCTGCAGGGGCAACAGGGTGGATTGTAAAACCTTTCAATCCAGAACAACTATTGGCCGTGCTAAAAAAAGTAATCCGTTAACCTAGGAGTGCACTGTGAGTATTGATTTAAGCCAGTTTTTTGAAGTGTTCTTTGAAGAGAGTTTTGAAGGCCTCGATATCATGGAGACTGAATTACTCAACTTAGTGCCAGGCGAAGAAGACTTAGAAACCATTAATACTATATTTAGAGCTGCTCATTCAATAAAAGGGGGCAGTGCTACTTTTGGATTTAACTCAATTGCAAATTTTACCCATGTATTAGAAACATTATTGGATCAAATTCGTGAAGGTGAGCGCAATATAAGTAGCGAGCATATTAATTTATTACTTAAATCAGTGGATTGCTTAAGGGCTTTGTTAAGTTCGCTAAAAGTACAGGAAGAACCCGATTTAGCCCAAGCAGATACTTTACGTGAGCAGTTCGAAAAATTACTAGGTATGCCAGCTGGTGAGGAGCAAGGGGAAGAAACACATCATGAGCAGGTTATAGTTAATACTTATCAGATTGATTTTAAGCCACATTTTCATCTTTTTAAAACCGGTAATGAACCTTTGTTTATGATCAGCGAGTTAGCCGAGCTTGGTGAGTTAGAAGTACAGGCATTCACCGATGCCATACCTGACATTAAAGAATTAACCAGCGATGAGTGCTTTTTATATTGGCGGTTTTTCTTAAACACAGAGCGCGATGAGCAAGCCATTAAAGAGATTTTTGAATGGGTTGAAGATGATGCAGATATTAAAGTCGAGCTATGCGGTGGCTTATTTAATGATACTAAAGCCGAGTCAGAGGAAGTAATTAACGAACCGGCTGTTGTGGAGGAAGCTCCCAAAACTGCTGAGCAACCCAAAGCAAATAAAGCAAAGGCAGCTGCCAATGCGCCCAGCGCAAAAGCCGCGCCAGAATCTACCTCTATTCGGGTTGGTATAGATAAGGTTGATTCATTGATTAATATGGTGGGTGAGTTGGTTATTACCCAAGCAATGTTAAATCAGCTTAGCGAACAGGAAATGACAGCCACTGCGGTAACCTCGCTTCAAGAGGGATTGGCGCAACTAGCGCATAATACCCGAGACTTACAAGAAAACGTGATGCGTATTCGTATGCTGCCAATTAATTTTGTATTTAGTCGTTTTCCACGTCTGGTGCGTGATATTGCTCAAAAGCTTAATAAAGAGGTGGAGTTAAAGCTGATCGGAGAGCAAACCGAGTTAGATAAAACTGTGATGGAAAAAATATCTGATCCTATGGTGCATTTAGTAAGAAACTCACTGGATCATGGTATTGAAACTGTAGAAAAGCGTATTGCGGCAGGTAAAGATCCTGTGGGCAAAGTTACATTAAATGCTTTTCATCAGGGAGGAAATATCGTCATTGAAATCATGGACGATGGTCAAGGCCTTAACACTCAAAAGATTAAAGAAAAAGCGATTGCTAACGAGCTAATTACTGGCGATAGCGAGTTAACAGATGATGAAATTAACGAACTTATATTTATGCCAGGGTTTTCTACTGCTGATGAAGTAAGTGACTTATCTGGCCGGGGTGTGGGTATGGACGTGGTTAAACGCAATATCCAATCATTAAATGGCTCGGTAGAGGTGACATCTGCTGCCGGAATTGGTTCTACCTTTACTATTCGGCTACCGCTCACCTTAGCTATTTTAGATGGGCAATTGGTTAAAGTGGCCAAGCATACTTACATCATCCCATTAATCTCAATTGTAGAGTCATTACAAATTGATATCTCCAAAGTCAGTCGAGTTGGTAAAGACTTAGACGTACTTAGATTACGTGATGAATACATTCCTATTCTGCGCTTATACGAGATTTTTAACCATCAAGGTGCGATTGAATCATTAGATAAGACCTTATTGGTTGTGGTGGAGAACGATAACCAAAAAGTCGGGGTGCTCGTTGACGATTTACTTTCACAGCAACAGGTGGTTATAAAAAGCTTGGAGGCTAATTACCACAAAGTGGACGGAGTCTCTGGGGCAACTATTTTAGGTGATGGTCGTGTCTCGTTAATTTTAGATATTAGCGGTTTGATTAAGCTTTCAGGATTAAAAAAACCTGGCAGCCAAGCATTGAGTATTGAGCCATCAGCGACTCTGGAGGATTCATGTTCTCTGAATCAATAGCATTAAATAGCAATATTGAGCTACAGCGCAAAGAGGGCATTAAGCAGTTTCTTACCTTTATTATGGCTGAAGAAGAATACGGAGTAGATATATTAACGGTGCAAGAAATCCGTAGCTGGGAAGACATAACCGCACTGCCAAATGCCCCTGAGTACGTAAAAGGCGTTATTAATCTACGCGGCACGATAGTACCCATTATTGATTTGAGGTTACGTTTTGGTTTACCCACAATTGCCTATGGGCCGTTAACAGTAGTGATTATTGTAAAAATAGAGTTTGAACAAGAAAGTAAAGTAATGGGTATTACGGTAGATGCAGTGGCAGATGTTTATAGTATTGCAGAGCAAGATGCTAAAGCTGTGCCGAGTTTAACCCAGACCAATGAAAGTGAATATGTAGCAGGGTTAGTCAATGTAGGCGAAAAAATGGTCGCCTTAATTGATTTGCCTGCAACCATGGATATTTAGCGGTAACAGTAACTAAATAAAGTAAATAACTTAAAGGTGGTGATAAGCATGGGATGGTTTAGTAATTCAAAACAGTCTGAATCAAGCAATGATTTGATAATGAATGCATTGCATAAATCATTAGCAATAATTGAATTTGAGCCGAATGGAAGAATCATTACTGCCAATGTTAATTTCCTGCGTGTAATGGACTACTCTCTGGCTGAAATACAAGGTCAGCACCACTCTTTATTTATTAGCTCTAGCGAAGCGAAAAGTGATGAATATCGTCAGTTTTGGCAGCGATTGAACGCGGGTGAGTTTATTTCAGATGAATTTAAGCGGTTTGGAAAAAATAGTAAAGAAGTGTGGATACAAGCCACCTACAATCCTGTTTTAGACTCTCAGGGGCAAGTGATTAAAGTGGTTAAATTTGCCACAGAGATCACAATGCAAAAATTAAAGGCAGCCGAAGCAGCTGGACAAGTTGCAGCAATAAACAAATCACAAGCAGTTATCGAATTTGACTTAGATGGCACAGTGATTAATGCCAACGATAACTTTTTAACCACATTTGGCTACCAACTTAATGAAATACAAGGTAAGCACCATCGTTTATTTGTTGCACCAGAATATGCAAATAGTCCGGATTATCAAACTTTCTGGGCCAAACTGGGGCGGGGTGAGTACGACCGAGGAGAGTATTTACGTTTTGATAAACAAGGCCGTGAAATTTGGATTAGTGCTTCTTATAACCCCATTTATGACATGGATGGGCGAGTGTTAAAAGTTATTAAATACGCCACAGATATAACTGAGCAGAAAGAGCTAGAACGAACTTCTAAAAAAACTGCCGACTTAGCCAACGCCTTAAAGGTATGCCAAGCCAATGTGATGATGGCTGATAATGACTTAAACATTATTTTTGCCAACGAACAAGTTAAGCAAATGCTAAAAGCACGCGAAAGAGATTTGCAATCGGTATTACCTAACTTTGCTGTAAGTAATTTAATCGGCACATGTGTTGATGATTTTCATCAACATCCGGCGCATCAGCGCGAGCTATTAAAAAAATTAGATGCGCCCCATAAAGCGACACTTAAATTAGCTGGTCTTATTTTTGATTTAATTGCTTCGCCATGGTTTAACGAAGAAGGAGAACGCTTGGGAACAATTGTTGAGTGGCAAGATATTACTGATGAAGTATTTAAGGCCGATGCAGAGCGTGCCAGAGCACAGGAGAACTTACGTGTTCGCCGAGCGTTAGACACTGTAGCAACAAACACTATGATTGCAGATGCATCGAATGTGATTGTTTATATGAATGACGCGGTGAAAAATATGATGAGCAATGCTCAAAATGATATACGCATTGATTTACCTAACTTTGATAGCAAAAATCTACTGAATCAAAATATTGATATATTTCATAAAAATCCAGCCCATCAGCAAAATATGTTGGCTAAGTTAACGGATACCTACAGCACTGAAATTAAAGTGGGCGGCAGAACCTTTGGCTTAGTTGCTAACCCAATTATTACGCCAGACGATGAGCGAATTGGAACTGTAGTTGAATGGGAAGACAGAACGGCAGAGGTAGCTATAGAAAAAGAGGTTGCTCAGCTGGTCAGTGCCGCAAGTAAAGGGGAGCTAAATAGCCGTGTGGTTGAGCAAGGAAAAGATGGCTTTTTCCTTCGTTTAGCTCAGGGTCTTAATAGTTTAGTTAAAGTGGTTGACGATGCGGTAACTGATACTGGCAATATGCTCGATGCCATGGCTACTGGTGATTTATCTAAACGGATTGAAAAGGAATACCAAGGCTCGTTTGAAAAACTGAAAACAGATGCAAATGCAACAGCAGATAAACTAACCGAGGTTATTAATCGAATTAACACATCAGCCTCTTTGGTGGCTAGTGGGGCTGAAGAAATTTCACAAGGTAATGCTGATTTAAGCCAGCGTACAGAAGAGCAGGCATCATCATTAGAAGAAACAGCTTCTAGTATGGAAGAGATGACCAGTACGGTACGTCAAAATGCTGATAATGCCAAGGTAGCTAATGACTTAGCTGAAGAAACCTGTGATAAAGCAATTCAAGGTGGTGAGGTTGTTAATAAGGCTGTAACCAGTATGTCGGCTATTAACGAATCGAGTAAAAAAATTGCTGACATTATTGGTGTTATAGACGAAATAGCATTCCAAACAAACCTATTAGCGCTCAATGCTGCTGTAGAAGCTGCAAGAGCAGGTGAGCAAGGCCGAGGTTTTGCGGTTGTTGCAGGTGAAGTGCGTAACTTAGCTCAGCGCTCAGCTGGTGCAGCTAAAGAAATTAAAGAGTTAATTAGAGATAGTGTTGGTAAAGTTGCTGATGGTAGCGCTCTTGTAAATGAATCAGGTGTGACGTTACAAGAGATTGTGGTATCGGTGAAACGTGTGACACAAATGATAGCTGATATAACTCAGGCCTCTGAAGAGCAAAGCGCAGGAATTGAGCAAGTAAATAAAGCTGTATCGCAAATGGATGAAATGACCCAGCAAAATGCGGCATTAGTTGAAGAGGCATCGGCTGCAGGTGAGTCTATGGCAGAGCAGGCTAATGAAATGCGCCGTTTACTGCACTTCTTTTCTCTAGGGCAGCAAGATATGGCGGTGGTATCGCCCACTATTCGCACCCCTGAAATAACGCATAAGCAACAAAATAGCTTCGTTAATAATAAGAGCAAAGGTGAAAACTTTGTAGACTCAGCTGAAGAGTGGGAGGAGTTTTAACCCTGTTTTAGATGGTTCACACACAGAAGTAGTGTGAATCTATCTTTATATTTATTTGAGAGTACATAATGAAAGAGTTTTTATTAACGGATAGCGATTTTAAGGAAGTGGCTCATTTAGTGTATAACGCCTGTGGTATTGTGCTTGGGGAGCATAAGCGCGAAATGGTTTACTCACGATTAGCAAGGCGAATTCGTGAGCGTAAATTAACAAACTTCTCTAGTTACCTAGATTACTTAAAAAATCATAAGGACCAGGAGTTTGATGCATTTATTAACGCCATTACTACCAATTTAACCTCTTTTTTTCGTGAAATTCATCACTTTGAGTTTATAAAAGAGCAGTTTATTCCTGCGATGCTAAAAGCAAATAAGCATAATAAACGCGTTCGTATTTGGTCTGCAGGTTGCTCTACCGGCGAAGAGCCCTACAGTTTAGCTATAACCTTACAAGGGGCTTTTCCAAGTGATTGGGATGTGAAAATTTTAGCAACTGATCTTGATTCTAATGTACTAGCTAAAGCCCAGAGCGGTATTTATACTGCGGCAAATGTGAATGGACTGGATGATGCATTGCTCAAGCGCTGGTTTTTAACCAGCAAAGACGGGCAAAGTTATAAGGTGAAACCTAAGCTACAGCAATGTATTTCATTTAAGCGTTTAAACTTACTCCAAGATTGGCCGATGAAAGGCCCATTTGATTTGATCTTGTGTAGGAATGTAGTGATTTACTTTGATAAAGAGACAAAGGATCAGCTTTTTAACCGTTATGCCGATATTTTAAATAACCAAGGTTATTTATTTTTAGGGCATTCAGAAACCATGGGAAAAGAGCATGTCTTATTTAAAAACTTAGGGAAAACCATGTATCAGAAAGTAGCTCATGCAAACACAATTTAAGCCGGTATTAGCGGGATTTGAGCATATTAAACGCTATTGGGATGCCACGCGAGAGCGTGTGGTCGCTAAGGTATTGCCAGGTGAATTTTATGTTTCTAAAAACGATGAGCTGATCACCACAGTGCTCGGGTCGTGCATTGCTGCTTGTGTTTACGACGATAAGCTTGGCATAGGAGGTATTAACCACTTTATGCTACCTATTCAAAAGGGTGAGCGAATTGACCAAGCACATAGTTTAAGTTGTCGTTATGGTAACTGGGCCATGGAATATTTAATTAATGAAGTGCTTAAAAATGGCGCTTCTCGGGCAAACTTAAAAGTAAAATTGTTTGGGGGAGGCAAAATAATTAGCGCAATGACAGATATTGGTATTGGCAATATCAGTTTTGCCAATGCGTATGTTGCAGAAGAGGCACTAAACCTAGTGGCGCATGATATGGGTGGCCCCTGGCCGCGCAAAATATTTTTTAATCCCCATAATGGAAAAGTACAGGTTAAAAAGCTAAGAAACTTACACAATAACACCATTGAAAAACGTGAAGTGCGTTACTTACATAATCTTGAACAGCAAACTCAAGCCACTGATATAGAACTTTTTTAAGGATGGCTATGATTAGAGTATTAATAATTGATGACTCGGCACTGATCAGGCAATTACTGACAGAGATACTGCAACAGGCAAAAGACATTGTGGTAGTGGGTTGTGCACAAGACCCATACGAAGCCAGAGAAATGATTAAAAAACACAATCCGGACGTGTTAACACTAGATGTTGAAATGCCAAAAATGGACGGTATTAGTTTTTTAAAAAACTTAATGCGCTTACGCCCCATGCCAGTAGTGATGATTTCCACTCTGACTCAAAAAGGTTCCCCTATCACCCTTGAAGCGCTTGAATTGGGGGCGGTTGATTTTATTGCAAAGCCAACAGTTAACGTTAAACAACAAATGAGTCAATATGCTGACACAGTGCAGCAAAAAGTCAGGGTGGCGGCTAGTGCACGGGTTCGAGGCTACAAAAAAAACCAGTGCTGTAGCAGAACCTATCCCCACCCATGCCGAATTTTTAGTAAATAAAGTGATTGCAATCGGTGCATCAACAGGGGGAACCGAGGCGATAAAAGAAGTGCTGATACGTATGCCCAAAAATTGCCCACCCATTGTAATAACGCAGCATATTCCTCCCGTATTTAGCACCTCATTTGCAGAGCGAATGCAGCGCACTTGTACTATTAACGTAAAAGAAGCACAGCAAGGCGATAAACTGGTAGCAGGTTGCGCTTATATAGCTCCGGGTGGCTTACATTTACGAATTAGTAAACAAGGTAGTGCTTTGTATTGTCAGCTTGATGATGGAGAGGCTGTTAATAGACATAAACCCGCAGTGGATGTTTTATTTAACTCATTACTTGAAATAGGTGCAAAGCATATTGTTGCCACACTATTGACCGGCATGGGAAGTGATGGTGCGAAAGGGTTACTCGCATTAAAGCAACAAGGTGCATACACGCTTGCGCAAGATGAGTTTTCGTCAGTGGTATGGGGCATGCCTAAAGCTGCTATTGATATGGGGGCGGCAAATGAAGTGGTACCGCTGGAGAAAATGACCCAGCGGTTATTAAATCAAGTAATGAAAAGGTAAAACTTAGTTGATCACCCAAGGTTGTGAAAACCAATAATAACTGCCGGCTTGTTTTATTGATGGAGCCGTGCAGTTAAAGCGAGAGCGGCCTTTATTAAGCTGTTTTGGCGATGTTACCTCAACCGTACTATCGTCTAACCAATTTAAATTAGCTTGGCCAACGCTTGATACATAACAGGCAAATTGACTCTTATGAAAGTCATCTGTTTCAAGCTTTATAGTGAGTGTCGGTGGATTTTTTGAAGTGACACTATCTTCATAGGTTAGCTTATTAATGGTAAAGGCAGTTGAATTTATCTTGGTAATTAACGTCTCTAGCTTGCTATAAAAACCTGAAGCTGGGAAGCGCGGTAAGCGACTAAAGTTAGAGTGTTGATTAACGGCTCCTGAGTGCTGGCCAATACCAATAAAGCCTAGTTCTGTAACGAGTGCTTGCAGTTGGTTGTTAAACTCACCGTATGGGTAGGCAAGATATTTATAATCGTGACCTATTTCCTCTTTAATACGCTGTTGTGAACTAAGAATGTCTTTTTTTGTGCGTTCGCGCCATTGGCTTTGCGTTTCATTTTCAAGCTTTTTATGTAGGTAGTTATGCTCGGCACTATGATTAGCAATAAGTGCTCCTTTTTTGGCAAGCTTCCTGAGCTTATCCCACCCCATCAAATAGCTCGCTTGCTCATCAATGAGTTTTGGGTTTACGAAAATAGTGTACGGGTAGCCAAATTCCTCAAGGATAGGGGCGGCTTGGTCGTAATTATTGTTGTAACCATCATCAAAGGTAATCGCGATTGTTTTGTCCTCTAAAGCCTTACCTTGTTGCAATGCACTGATCAGCTCATTTAATGGAATAACGTTAAAGTTATGCTCTTTTAAATAATTTAAGTGTTTAGTAAAGGTGTTGGCACTCACGCTGGTAACAGCGGGAAGGGTTTCACTGACGTGATGATACTGTAGAATAACAGCTGCTTGCGCGCGTATAGAACCACAAATCAGGAATAATAATACTAAATGAAACAATTTCTTATACATAATAAGGCACACCATAAAAGCTTGTTGTTGTTAGCCGGTCCGATGATATTATCAAATATTACCGTCCCGTTGTTAGGAATTGTTGATACAGCTGTGATTGGTCATTTGGGGAGCGCGCATTATTTAGCCGGTATTGCTTTGGGTTCAACTGTGATCTCTATTTTATTTTGGCTCGCTGGATTTTTAAGAATGAGCACCACTGGGCTGGTGGCGCAGGCTTATGGTCAAAATGATTTAACCCAACTCGTAGCCTTACTTAAGCGCAGTTTATTGTTAGCCACTTCGGTTGCCTTACTCCTTATTTTGCTATCACCCCTTATAAAACATGCCATCGCGTATTTATCAGCTGCCAATAGCGATGTGCTCAATGAAGCCTATCGGTATTTTAGTATTCGTATTTTTAGCGCCCCTGCAGCGCTATGCAACTTAGTTTTACTAGGCTGGATGTTAGGTGTTCATTATGGCCGAGGGCCATTTTATTTACTGTTAGTGACTAACATTACGAATATTGTGCTCGATATTTATTTTGTAGTGTACCTTGATTGGGCGGTTGCAGGGGCTGCGTGGGCATCACTTATCGCTGACTACATTGCACTTGTGTTTGCTTTATTGCTGGTGGCTCAACTTGCTAAAAAGCATGGTATGAGTTTGGCTGTAGCAAATTGGTTTAGTTTAGAAAAAATGGCAGGACTACTGAGCTTAAACCGCGATATTTTTATTCGTTCTTTAGTACTGCAATTATGTTTTAGCTTTATGACCTTTTATGCTGCTCGCCTCGGTGAAACCACACTGGCCGCCAATGCTGTTTTACTCAACTTTTTAATGTTAGTTAGCTTTGCACTTGATGGAATTGCCTATGCAAGTGAGGCCAAAGTAGGTCAAGCTAAAGGTCAAAAAAGTGTTGAAAAGATAAGGCTTTGGGTAAAAATAAGTGTATTTTGGGGTATGTTATTTGGCGTTTTGTATAGTGTGTTTTTTATAGTATTTGGCAGCAGCATTATTAAGCTATTAACTAATGTACCAGAGGTTATTGACGAGGCCATTCACTATTTACCTTGGGTAATAGCATTGCCTATTTTAGCTATGAGCTGTTTTTTGTTCGATGGTATTTTTGTTGGCCTGACCCGCGCTAAAGCGATGCGAAATAGTATGTTGCTTTCAGCAGTTGTAGGCTTTTTTGGGGTGTTTTGGCTATTTCAGGATTGGCAAAATAATGGGTTATGGTTAGCTATGAGTTGTTTTATGCTTATGCGAGGCGTTACGCTTATCGTTAAATATCAACAATTAAAAGCTAACAATCAATTACTTAAATAAGTGAGTTGATATGAACCGTTACTTCCAAAGGTCGGGGTCGTTATTTTTGGAAGGGATATTTTTTAATACTTGAGAAAAGCGGTTAGCAAAAATGCCAGCATAGCCCCAAAAAGCAAAAAATAAAGCGGGGGCTAAAATAACCAAGCCGATAACTTGCAAACTGTAATGGCTGTAATAGCCCACAGCGATAAATATCACGGCTAGCACAAACAGTGCTAGCCCGCGAAAAAAGCGCTTTAAACTCAACTTAGGGTCGCTCCCTAAGCGGTAAATAAGTGGCTTTAGCATAATGAATTAATGCTTAGTAGTAAGAATGCTCGCCTGCTTCATGATCGGTAATGTCAGACACACCGGTGATTTCATCAAACTTAGCAATCATCTCTTTTTCAATGCCTTCTTTTAGTGTGACATCGATCATAGAACACCCATTACAACCACCACCAAACTGAAGTACAGCAACACCAGCTGCGGTGATCTCTACCAAGCTAACTTGGCCGCCATGGTTGGCAAGTTGTGGGTTTACTTCAGTTTCTAGCATGTGCTGCACACGCTCATTCAAGCTGGCATCTTCACCTAGTTTACGTGCTTTAGCATTAGGTGCTTTAAGAGTTAACTGTGTGCCCATTTTGTCGGTAACAAAATCAATTTCAGCTTCGGCTAAAAAAGGCGCGCTTTCAGCATCAACAACCGCATCAAAGCCGTTAAAATTTAGGCGAATATCGCTCTCTTCTACCGCGTCTTCTGGACAATAAGAAACACCACATTCAGCTTGTGATGTACCAGGGTTAACAACAAACACACGAATATTCGTTTGTTGAGATTGATCTGCTAATAGCTTAGCAAAATGCGCTTGCGCTGTTTCGGAAATAGAAATCATAATACCGTCTATACTTGACTAAATTACTCGGATACTGCATATCATACTCCGCTCATCGTGTTGCGGCTAGTGTTGAGCGTAAAAAGTTGGCATCTATTTTAAGCAATGGTAGCGTGCAATTAACAAACATTTTTAGAGTGATTTATATGCGCTTCATATTAACAATAATGGTGGTACTGGCCAGTTTTTCAAGTATGGCAAAGCCCCTATCTTATTATTTTGAGCAACAGGTTGAATTTGATCCCACCATACCAACACCTCAAGAGGTGCTGGGTTATCAAGTGGGTGAGTGGCATGTGAGACATGACCAACTTGTTCGCTACATGGAAATTTTAGCTCAAAAAAGCGATCGAATTAATTTTGAAGTAATAGGTCGTACTCATGAGCAGCGCCCGTTAGTTATGCTAACGATTACTGCGGCTAACAAATTAAAAAATATAGAAAAAACTCGCCAAGCGCACTTAGCTCGCCTAAATAATTCAAACAATAAAACAGCGGAGCAGCCAAGTGTTGTATGGATGGGTTACAGTGTTCATGGGAATGAATCATCAGGTAGTAATGCAGCTTTACTAGTCGCTTATTATTTAGCGGCAGCGCAAGGGGATGAAATAAATGAGCTACTTAACAACACGGTTATTTTACTCGACCCGTCGCTTAACCCTGACGGCTTAGCACGTTTTGCAAATTGGGCTAATAGTAATCGTGGAATGAACTTATCGTCAGATCCGCAAACCCGAGAGCATGTAGAGAGCTGGCCAAGCAGCCGAACAAACCATTATTGGTTTGATTTAAACCGTGATTGGTTGCTGTTACAGCACCCAGAGTCGCGCGCAAGGATTGCTAAGTTTCATTATTGGAAGCCTAATATTTTAACTGACTTTCATGAAATGGGGCCAAATAGTAGCTACTTTTTTCAACCGGGTATCCCAAGTCGTAAACACCCAATTACCCCTGAAGAAAATGTAAGTCTAACTAAAGCGATTGCAAATTATCACGCTAAAACATTAGATGAAAACAACGCGTTATACTTCACCGAAGAAAGCTTTGATGACTTTTATTATGGTAAAGGCTCTACCTACCCCGATGTAAATGGTGGTGTGGGTATTTTATTTGAACAAGCAAGTTCTCGTGGCCATATTCAAGAAACGATCAATGGCCCGCTAACTTTTGCGTTTACGATTAAAAACCAACTGTTAACGAGCTTATCAACGTTTAAAGCGGCGATTGATAACCGCCAAGCTTTGCTAGAGTACCAAGCTAACTTTTATAACAAAGCAGTTGAGCTTGCCAAAGATGAAGACTATCAGGGCTATATTGTTCAAGCAGCTGAAGATCACACCCGTACTAACGATTTTTTAAGCATACTTAAACAACATCAAATTAATGCCTACCCAGTGAAAGAAGGGCTAAAAGCTGAGGGTAAAAACTTTACCGCTGATAGTTATTTTGTGCCGCTTGCGCAACCACAATATCGATTAGTTAAAGCTATTTTTAGTGAGCAACAAAACTTTGCCGATAACACCTTTTACGATGTGTCGGGTTGGACATTAGCGCATGCGTTTAATTTACCATTTGCTAAAGTAAACAGCCGTTGGGGGTTAGAGATAGAAAAAACAGCTTGGCAAAAAGCAAAGCAGCCAGAGTTAGCGCCACTGACTAAAAATTACGCTTATGGATTCGCATGGGATGACATGCAAGCCCCGAAAATGCTCAACAGTTTGTTACAGCAAGGTATTAAAGCACGTGTTGCACTAAAACCATTAACTGCAGTATCAACCAACGCAGAAGTAAACTTTGACGCCGGTAGTATTATTATTCCAGCAGGACTTCAAACTGACACCAATTGGGTGGCAAAGCTAAATCAAGCACAAAGCCAGTTTGGGATTGAAGTTAAACCAATTACTACTGGCTTAACCAGTAAAGGTGCTGATTTAGGGTCGCGCTCTATGGCTGTGGTTTCTGCACCTAAGGTGTTATTGGTTGGTGGTAAAGGCGTGAGCCAATATGAAGCGGGTGAAGTGTGGTACTACCTAGACCGTTTTGTAGGTGTAGCGCCAACCATTGTTGAAATGGAGCGTTTAGCGTCTTTAGAGCTCAGTAATTACAGCCATATTGTGTTGCCACATGGTAATTATTCTACTTTATCTGATGCCGATAAAGTGGCAATTAAAAGTTGGGTGAGAAAAGGCGGTGTTATTTGGGGACATAAAGGCGGGGCGAAGTTTTTAGCCGATCAGCAGCTATTAAAAGCAAGCTACTTATCGCGTAAAGATGTGGCTGGGGCATTTGATACTCAAGGTTTAAAATATGCAGACAAAGACCACTTAGCGGGTCGCCAGCGTATTGCCGGTGCGATATTTAATACCAAGGTAGATACAACTCACCCTCTGACATTTTCATTTAAGCGTGACACACTACCTGTATTTAAAAATAGCACCTGGCTATTGGAAGCCTCGCAAGCACCGTTTGTAAATATACTTACCTACACACAGCAGCCGCTCCTTGCTGGTTTTACCGATGCAGTAAATGTAGAGCAAGTGGCCGGTGGAGCTGCGTTAATGGCGCATTCTTATGGGCGAGGTAGTGTTATTGCGATGACTGACAACCCTGTATTTAGAGGGTACTGGTATGGCACCAGCCGATTGTTAAGTAATGCTTTATTTTTCGGCCACACCTTTCGCGTGAGTGGAAACTAACACGCCCTAAAGTGGTGTTAAACACGTAGTGAATGCCCATACGTGTTTAGCGCCCGCTTCTTTTAACGATAATGTAGCCGCATTAAGAGTTGCTCCTGTAGTCATAATATCATCGATAATTACTACCGTTTTACCCTCTAAATTAATCGCGCATGAAAAAGCCTGCTGTAAATTTTTGACCCTTTTGGCTTTGCTTAATTGTGATTGTGCCGAGGTGTGTTTATGGCGAAGTAGCGCATTATTTAACACCTTATTTGACGCCAAACAGGGTTGCCATACTTGGGTTACCTGATTAAATCCACGCGTTAAGAAGCGCGCTTTATGTAAAGGTAAAATAATAAATGCATCAACAGCTACAGGGTGTTTAGTCATAAAAACACTAAGTTGTTTTTTTATGACTTGCTGTAGTGCTTTTTTATAATGGATTTGATTATTAAATTTAAGCTGTTTTAACCATAAATCAAAAGGGGGCTGGTAAAAGGCACATGCAAACAGCTTTTCAAAGCTGCAGTTAGGAAACATTTCTACAATATCAGGGCGGTAAAATAAATTGTCATGCTCGGCCAAATCTAGCAATGGCAAGTCATTTAAACAAAATTGACAAAGCCCCATTGAGTTGTGGATCTGACTTTGACACAACACACAGTAAGAGGGAAATAGCCAATCACCTAGGCTGAGTTTCATTCGCTGATGATCCTCATTACAAACTCCTTTTAAAGCGCTATCATAGATCTTAAGTTTGGTTAAGGTTAGGTAAATATGCAAAATGAATGTGTGTTGTTACATGGTTGGGGAATGAACCAAGGTGTGTGGCAGTTAATAAAACCAGAATTAGAATTTTTATATTCAGGTAAAGTGCGCTGTTTAGATTTACCCGGTTATGGTGACAGTAGCGCCTCTTTAAGTCCTTATACATTACATGATGCTGCAAAGCGGGTGAGTGAGCAGCTAAAACCGCAATCGGTACTAATGGGATGGTCTTTGGGTGGATTGTTTGCCATTTATATTGCCAAACATTGGCCAGAAAAAGTATCAAAAGTTATTTTAGTTGCCTCAACCCCCTTTTTTGCAGAGCAATTGCCATGGGCTGGCATTAAGCCTAAAGTATTAACACAGTTTAAAGAGCAGTTATTGCAAGAGCGTTCAAAAACGATAGAGCGTTTTTTGGCCATTCAGGCAATGGGCAGTGAGTCTGCTCGAGATGATATAAAACAGCTAAAGCAGTTATTGAGTCAGTCATCGCCCCCGAATAACGAGGCCTTAAGTGCAGGACTAGAAATATTGCAAAATGAAGATTTACGCGAATTATTTGTTCAATGCCCAGTTCCTATTCGCGGCATTTTTGGGCGCTTAGACTCTCTCGTTCCTTATCGGGCCATTAAGAAAATGGTGGCACTTAATGCTGACTTTGAGTACGAAGTGTTAGACAAAGCATCGCATGCGCCTTTTATTTCTCATAAAAGTGAATTTTTATCTGCCGTTAAATCAATGCTTTGAAGCAAAGCCATGATTACTGCGGTTTAAAGCTTTATTTTGCGTGATTTTTGAGCGATAATTAAACAATATTTATTTGCTGGAGGTTTATTATTATGCCAATAGGATCTGTATTCAATAGTGGTGTTGAAGGGTTTAATAGAGCCAGCCAAGGAATTGAAAAAGCCAGCGCTGAGATTAATCGTGCCAGCATAGAGCAGCAAGACGACTCTCAACTAGCGCAGCAACGTCAATTAACGGCCGCTCGTCCTGAAGAAGCAGTCACCGCGCCAGTATCTCAACCTGCACGAATTGATGATGCATTAGTAAACTTAAAAGTTGAAGAGTTTAATGCTAAGGCAAACACGCAATCTATCCAAACTGCAGATGACGTATTAGGCACTTTAGTTGATATTAAAGTGTAATTTCTCATGAATATTGTCACGCCATTTCCGTCTATCAATATAAACACCGCAAATGTTTATACAGAGACTGCTCGGCGTGACAACCAGCTACGTGAAGTCATTCCCCCAGCCGCTGCAAACACTGCCGGTAGCACAGAAAACAAAGCCCAAAGTGATGCAGAAAAAGCCAAACTGCCAGGAAATAGCGACAGCTCAACCTACAATGCGAGTGGCAAAATTGCAGACGATAAAACGATTGCGCAACGCGAAGGCAATGCAGATAGCGATCAAGATGATGCCGAGCAAGAAAAACAACAAGCTGCAGAAGAAGTTAGTGAGCAAGAAGAGCTGCAACTTGAGCAAGAACTTCAACAAATTAAAGAGCTTAAAGCACGCGACACTGAAGTGCGAACACATGAGCAAGCGCATGCCGCTGTGGGTGGACAATATGCGGGCTCTCCTAGCTATGAATACCAAAGAGGCCCTGACGGTACTAACTATGCCGTAGGTGGTGAAGTACCGATAGATGTTGGGGTTATCAATGGTGACCCTCAAGCAACCATTGATAAAATGCAAACGGTACGTGCTGCAGCACTAGCGCCAGCAGAGCCTTCAGGTGCCGATAGGGCAATTGCAGCAGATGCCACTCAAAAAATAGCCGCAGCACAAGCTGAGTTAGCATCAGCGGATGACGAAGACAGCAGCGAAGGTCAAAGTAGAGTCAGTGCATCGTTTTCTAATAGTGAAAGCTCAGAAGTAAAAACCGCTAAAAGCGAAGAGCAAACGCGTGATGTTGAAGTAGAAGCACGTGCTGGTCGCATTGCTAGCTTTTACCAACTGGCCACTTCTCCTGCGACTCAAAGCCAATTCTCAGCACAAATTTAAATTAAAGCTTATATTTAATAGCCAT
>NZ_BADW01000074.1:0-992 GCF_000241165.1 Pseudoalteromonas sp. BSi20439 | reverse complement strand
TAACCTGAGATCTGCTTAAGCGATAACTAGTGCGTTGAGCTCTACGTCAGTTAAATTAAGGTGTGGCTTATTTTCTTTCAAGCAATAAGCCACCAACCCAGCTACTAAATTCAACATAAAACCGTTCATACTCCGATGTCTCGAATGTTCAATGAAGGATATGTTCTTGAGTTGATCATTAATTGTCTCGATTATAAACCGCTTTGAAAGCATCGCTCTATCCCATAATGACATCGCTTTTGCTTTCATATTTTTGCGAACAGTCGTAATGAGCTTCACACCTTTATCGAGTAAATCCGCTTCTAAGGCTTTACTTAAATACCCTTTGTCACCATACAATTTGTCTGTAAGGCAGCTCGCTAATTCACGCACTGGTTGCGTATCATGCACATTACCTGTTGTCACTTTGGCAGCGACAATTTCACCGTGGTGATTAACTATTAAATGCAACTTGAAGCCATAAAACCAACCCATCGTTCCTTTGCCTCGCTGGGCTATTCCATCAAAGGTTTTGTGTCTGGGAATACGAATATTATGACACACCTTAATACATGTAGAATCAATGAATTCAACGCCTGTGGGTTTACCTTTAAGTGAAGTAAAATAAGCACACATCGGTACAAGTATCCTCGGCATAACGGCTAAAAATCGTGTGTAACTGAGTAAGTTAGGAAATTCACTTTTATACATAAGTGAAACATAGCCAAGATAGTAATTTTTAAAATCACGGTGATGTGACATATGAAAACTAATGACAATTGTCATGATTTCACTGGTCGTCATACGTCCTGCTCGTTGACGTTTTTGGGTACCGTCTTCGAGTAATTGTTTTTCCCATTGAGGTATAAATACTTTGCAAAAATCGTCGACATCGCAAAACAATTCAACTAATTTAATCATGCCTGTTCCTTGTTTATCCAATCGTTCTTGGTCGAAAGATCGGATCTCGGAACAGGCATTTAGTTCAATTTTCTTAAACGAGATTCAGGTTA
>NZ_BADW01000075.1:0-1097 GCF_000241165.1 Pseudoalteromonas sp. BSi20439 | reverse complement strand
TACTGGTTATAGTTAACAAGTGTTTAGAAGATTGTTTTGAGATGGATGATCCTTCTGAAGCCGAAGTTCACAATAAAGCACATGAAATTATCTATAAAAACCTATATGTAAAATTCGATGAACTCAATAACCAAAGAAGCAGATTTAAAGATGAGAGTGAAAATATATTCAAAGATGCTTTAGCTAAATACAGTTAATATAAGTTGAACATCAGAGTTGAGTAATAGGACTTACTCAACTCTGAGCTAGTACTTCTAAGTGTCACTAGTGGGCGACGGTAACGCCTTTGATATCTAAATTAAATACCCGCAACCTCTTTAATAAAACGGCTTACTACTATTTGAAGCTCTTTTTGTGCTCCCCATTGACTGTCATAAGCTTCAAACACATTAATTTGATCGTGATCAAATGAACTCTCTATGTTTTTTTCTGCTTGTTGATATTTTTCAATAGCAGTAATTAATTCAGCGTTAAGTAGAGGCTTGTAAACATTTAACGAGTCGGAAATTGTCATTTGGAACTTTTGGTTTATTTCAGCTGCACCCTCAGTGCAAGTATCATCAGGAATATTGTTCATAATATTAAATTCTTGGTCAGACAATTTAGATGAAACTTCTATAGCGTCGGCTAACGATTTAGATAGCTGAATTAGACTTTCTTTGTTTATTTCCCAAACTCGATCTTTTCTTTGTTTCCTGACTGAATCGAAGTGTATCGCGGTAGCCGTAATAGTTCCCGCTGCGATTATTAGGTTAAGAGTAAACGCATGATCAAAATTAAATTTAAGGTCAAAAACTAGATACCAGACAGTTAAACAAAAACCTGTTAGAAGACCGAGAATATATTTAACCATTTACACCTAGCTTAATTGATTTACAGAACATGTTTATAGCGAGTTAGTCGTATGTTTTCTTCAGTATTATCGCCCGTTCTTACTGACTATGGAAGCAAAATTAAGCTCGTAAAAAATATGAAAGACAGCTTCTTTTATAGCTGCCTTTTAGATGAAGTACAAACCTAGATACCAAAAGCGTAATGTCTGTCAAAGCTACTAAATATAAGTAGCTTTAACAGATATTACATTGATGTATCTTAGC
>NZ_BADW01000076.1:0-2465 GCF_000241165.1 Pseudoalteromonas sp. BSi20439 | reverse complement strand
TGCAATAAGCGTTTAACCAAAGACACAGTTAATATTCTAATATGTAACCAAGGGCTCAGTTCGATTAAAGAGGGCTGGCTGCTTGCGAGGCATGAGCTTATAGAAACCTCATCACAGTTAAAAGGTGCAACAAAAAAGCGTAAAGCAAGGTACTCAATTAAAAATAGTTGGCTTAAAGAAAATCAAGCAAAAATCTTAAATCGATATCGAGATATTTTGATTAATCCAAAAAGGTAAGCATTTTGAGCATATGCTGTGGTAGGGCACAATTAGCAACATTATTGGATGGAAAAGCTATTTAGGCTTAGATAAAAGCTCAAATTTAAACTGACAGTCACTTATTAAAAATGTAGCTGTCAGAGCTAGTACGTTTTAGGTTTACTAGCTCTGAGTAATACTTATTAAAACTGCGGATTAGGCAAGGCTCTTAACATTTGTAATTTCAACTGTCACATTTTCTAGTGGGATTTTCACTTATTCCAATCCCTAGCTCGAACTCTCCCTGTCTGATAGTAAGTTGATACAAGCTCTATATAATCTTTGAAATCTGTATTTTCAACTAATATTCGATTTACAGATTGCCAATCAACGTCAGCTCTAGATTTTGCAGGAAGCATCATTTCACTTTCACTTGGGTTTTCTGGATTGAGAAGAATAACACCGATACCATGAAGTGCAGAAAGCATCCTCAATTCTTGTTCAACACTACTATCAGATATGGAGGTCGCTACTAAATATCCTTCATTAGCCCAACTTGAGTTACTCACGGCTTGAAAGAAGCTTTTCCTAGCATTTGATCCTGTTAGCTCTTTTTTTACTTCAAAAGACCATAGCCGCACACTTTGACCGGCTCCTTGCTTTACACAGCTTCTAATTAATTCATTCCACTCTTTATCAACTGGCTGCATAGCAACGATATCAGGATGCAACCATTGATTTCCACCACTGCCCCGCGAATTTTTTGAGCGTTTCTCATCTATTCTTTGACAGTATAATTTTAGCTCTGTTTTTAAGTAATCAATAAGTATTGGGTATAGGTCATGCTCGGAAAAAGTTAATGTTTCTGGAATCGTTACTACTTCATTATCGTCATTATCAATTTCTTCTAATTCAGGTTCTATTTGACCAACAATTTTTTCAGGGTTGAACCAATAAACTCGAGGGCGGGGCTTATCTTGCCAGAATACGTGTCGATCATTTTTTACTATTTGATCCTTTTGAGAACCAATTTCTGCCACAATTTGAGATATGAAGGCTTTTTCATCGGCAAACCTTGGATTCTGCCTTTTTTCTCTATAATCCTCTGGGTAAGCTTCAACAATTTGCTCTGCTATTTGTCGAGCATTAAATTTTTTATTTGGGTTTGCCTTAAGTAACTCAACAATTTTTTGTGATTGTGACAGTCTTGACACTTAAAACTTCCTTATATTTCTGAGGTGAGTTTGATAAATAATGAAAGCTAAAACTTAAATCAGTTTTATTGAAACAAGCTAGCTAATGAGATTTTTTCTTAGGGGCATGCTTTGGAGGTCTGATACCAAACTTTTTAAGCGTACGTTTTACTTCAGAAAAGATTTCAATTGCTTCAGGCTGAATTTCTACTAAACAGATTATTTGGTTTACGCATTGCTCAATTGTCATTATTTTAGAACTAACATAGGCTAAGACTATTTCATTAACCTTATCTTCAGCGGGGCAATAATACTTAAAACCGACTTGCTCGTAAAAGGATCTAAGCTCGGGACGGCATGCAACAGTGCAGCCATAATCGGTATCAACTTCTGTTTTTAGTGCTAACTCCAAAGCTTTCTTTCCCAAACCAGAACCTCTAAACTCCCTTTCAACTGCAAAGTAATATAATCTTCGCACTTTCCTGCCTTCTTTTCCGTAAGAGAAGAGGCCGTAAGCAACTTTCTGACCATTATCTGTTATTGAAAAGAAACATCCGTCATTTGAGCGAAGCATATGCATGACTGTACAATAAACTGCTTCTTTCATTTCGCCACCATCTAGCATTAAATATGAAAACTTAAATGCGTCAGGGACGATTTCTACAGTATTATCGTCTGTGAGGGAACGATGTATTTTTATTTCCATATATTATTACCAATAATTTAAAATTAAGTTTGAATTTTTTAACTCACATTTAGGCTCAACAAATTAATTGTGCATTAATGTAGGGCATTCCTAGTGCCTTTTTAATCATACTCTACAGATTTTTAATGAAATTTATATCATTAAGAGGTTTATCACCGCAAGGCAAAGTTAAATAAGTAACATATATGCTCAAATTGATGTCGTGTATGTTGAGGAAGTTTTAGGATAAAATCTGATCGTTATTATTGGTTAATATCTATAAATTCTGGGATTGAACTCACATACATTGCATTCTAAGATGTTTTCTCTAATAACGATTATAAAGGTCATGTTAATCTCTATTAACATGACCTTTTCTTATTTTGCAA
>NZ_BADW01000077.1:0-49649 GCF_000241165.1 Pseudoalteromonas sp. BSi20439 | reverse complement strand
TTTTAGTTTTTGCACTATAGTGACAATTTAACGCACCACTTAGGTGAATTCGACCTAATAAAATAAATAAATTGCTGATATAGTTAGTTTTTATTTTTGGTTTAATTATTGCCTATTACTAGGCGATTGAAATAACTTTATACTGGATACCATGCAAACACCTATTCGCGGCCTTCGCTCTTTTTGTTTTGCCGCAAAAAGCTTAAGTTTTAAACATGCTGCTAAAGAGCTTTACTTAACGCCCTCGGCTGTAAGCCATCAAATTAAGCAGCTAGAAGAGCAGCTAGGCATTGATTTATTTCAAAGACAAACTCGCTCTATTAGTTTAACGCCTGCAGGGAAGAACTTTTTTGAAGCAATTTATCCGATTATAAATATGCTAGAGAGCACCATTACCGAATTTAGTCAGTTACAACAAAATGTAAACTTGACCATCACGTTACCCGAGTTTTTTGCCAGTGAATTGTTGATGCCTAAGCTTAGTGAGTGGACCAGTGAGCACCCTAATATTAATTTACACATGGATACCCTTAAAACTCGAAAGGAATTAACCCGCCAGAGTGATTTATCAATAATTTTATCCTCAAGTAAACCACTTGATGGACTGGCTACCGAGCTTTTTAATTTAGAATACATTCCAGCGTGTAATAAAAAGCTGCTTGAACAATGGCAAAACGATCATTGTCAGGCACTTAACCAAGTACCCCTTATTGTACATAAAGCACGGCCTTGGGCTTGGCATCAGTGGGCAGAAAAAGTTGGGATTGATGACTTTTCACCAACGCAAATTATTCAAATAGACAGTATGTTTGGTGTAGCAAGAGCTGCGCAGCAAGGAATGGGCATTGCGCTTATTCCTCTACCAATTAGCCAAAGCTGGCTGGATGAACAATGGCTTTATAAACTATTTGAACAACCACTTACCACCAAAGATAAATACTACTTGGTACAACATGGCTCTAGTACGGCAAACCACCCGCTCGACTTGTTTGCCAAATGGGTAATTAACACCTTCAGACAAACAAAGTGACTATTCATTAAACGCCCTTTTATGGGCGTTTAATTATTTACGACCTTTTTAAAATATTTTTTTCGTGTCTCACACAAACCTCTAAAAATAAAATATAACCAGCATTATCAACTACTTGAGCAACTCCTTATTGACTGGATTTATAGGTTAGTTTTTTTCACTTATTAGTTTTGTTTTTATCGCTTGTCGAAATTGAGTAAAAGCTCTAAAGTTAACTCAACAAATCAGCAACGACCAAAAATAATAAAACGCGTTACTGAAACCAAATTTAATTAGTTTGTAACAACGAGCTAGTAAAAAAGAATCTTTATTGTGTGTGAAGATGTTGTCAGTGTAAAAAACAGCTCAAGTTCGGTGGTGACTTAGCTTGGGTTGTTTTTATTTTACGCTTACACCCGCCAATAAATGTAAGAATCTTTATTGTGTGTGAAGATGTTGTCAGTGTAAAAAGCAACTCAAGTCCGGTGGTGACTGAGCTTGAGTTGTTTTTATTTACAATCACATCAGCACCAATAATTCAGCATTAGTTTTTACTAATACAACCCCCGAATCTTTATTGTGTGTGAAGATGTTGTCAATTGAAATGCAGCGACCTTATCTAAGTCTCGCTGCTTTTTTTTGCTTAAAATTTGCCTATTTGCTAATTAGCTTAAACATCATCTGATCTGTTTATTTCATCACGAGCGACAAATTCTAACACCGTGGCATTAATACAATATCTATCTTGACCTTTTGGCCCTTCCCCTGGAAATAAATGCCCTAAATGAATACCGGTACTTTTAGATTTAAGCTCAATACGTTGCATTCCCCAACTGTTATCTTCATGTTGCGTTACGCTGTCTTTTACAGGGTGTGTAAACGACAACCAGCCAGTGCCTGAGTTAAATCTATCACGGGTATCAAACAAGGGTTCACCACTGAGTTTATCTATAAAAATACCATCGGGGGTGTTTTTAAAAATAGCGTACTCTTTACAATACGGGCTGTCGGTTTTAGCATTAAACGCTACTTTATAAGCTTCACTGTCACCAAGCTTAAATGCCCCTAGCGCCTTATAAAACCGCTCGGCATCCATGTAACCTTGGCGAGAATACACTTCTACTCCATCTTCTAAAAATAAGATGGTGGGTGTAGCCCAAGTAGCCGATTTGATGGTTAAGCCATTAAGCTGATCAGCATGGCGAAATGTCATTGGTATTGTGCCTTTGTAGTCATTGGCTACCGCCGCTTTAAATTTTTCACAGTAAGGGCAGTAATCGCGAGAGTCTAAAATAACAATTTGTTTGCCAGTCAACAATGCGGTGTTATCAAGCTGCTGCTTTTCGTCTTGACTAAAAACGACACCGGTTGAATGATCTGGGCAATAGCCGTTTGGATTTTTTTCAAGGTAATTTTGATGATACTCTTCTGCAGAGTAAAATCGCTCAAGTGGCTTAATTTGTGTAGCAATTTTTCCATAACCTGCTTTGGTGAGTAACTGCTGATACTGCTGTGTTACCGCAAGCGCGGTGTTTGCTTGCTCGTCACTTGTAGTTAAAATAATAGAGCGATATTGCGTACCTACATCATTACCTTGGCGGTTCCTTTGAGTCGGATCGTGGCTTTCGTAATAATTTTGCAGCAGCTCTTTTGCTGAAATGATATTGCTATTAAATGTAACCTGCACCACTTCGGCGTAATTATCTTCATCAAAGCGGCGCGATAACTTAGTTATATTTCTGTAGGTTGGTTTAAACCCATGCCCATCGGCATAGCCCGACTCTGCATCGAGAACACCATTAAGTGCTTCATAGCGTTTTTCTGCCCCCCAAAAACAGCCCGAGCCAAGCACTAGCTGTTCTACATGCATAGTGGCATCTAAATCACTGGGCTTAGTTACTTCGTCTGACGAGATTGCGCTCATCGCACTAAGCAAGCCCACAATGGCAAATGCCGGTAATATTAACCCCTTAAACATACGATTACCTCTTAGTTTTAGTTACCCTAAAGCTGACCTGTAAACTCAACAATTAATTTCACACACAACAAAACTTTACGAATGAGGGAGTTTATTCGATCCGAGCTTGTCTATTAATATCGTAATATTACAGTGACTGTGATAGCTTAAATGTAATTAATATTAATGAGTTATCGATATGAGCATGATTCCTAGTATAAAAATTTTAACGAACTCTAGCCTGCTTTTTGATGTTTCTCACTACAGCGAACCACACATACTTGCGACGCAAAAAAAGCTTTGGGCACTCGCCCAACACTGTAAAAACAGCAATGAATTTATCGATTTGGTACCAGCTATGAACTCGTTAACTTTGTATTTAAAGTCCTCAGAAATGCTTAATAAATGGTACAACACTTTAGCTAAGTTATGGGATGAAGTGGATGATTACCCGTTTGATAGCCAGCACCACCAAATTAATACCTACTACCAAGGTGGAGATTTAGATTACGTAGCTAACTATCATCAACTCACAATTGATGAAGTGATTAACTTACATAGTAAAGAGTTATATCACGTTCTATTTTTAGGCTTTGTTCCCGGTTTTCCTTATTTACATGGGCTCAACTCACGGTTATTTACCCCAAGGCGAGATAATCCGCGAGTGAGTGTACCTAAAGGCGCGATTGCCATTGGAGCAGACCAAACAGGTATTTACCCTGAAGATTCGCCAGGTGGTTGGCATATTATAGCTCACACTGATGCCTGCTTATTTGATTCTAAAGCGGCTAATCCTTGCTTATTTAAACCTGGCGATACCATAGAGTTTGTGCCTGTAAAAGGAGTAAGCAATGATTAAAGTAATCAAGAGCGGTATTCAACTAACAATCCAAGATTTAGGCCGTGTGGGTTTTCGTCATTTAGGGGTTAGCCGCTCGGGTAGCTTAGACGCCTATGCGCACATTATTGCCAATCGCTTAGTAAATAATCACGATAACGATGCCGTACTTGAACTCACCGTTGGGTTATGTGAATTGCAATTTGAGTGCGATACCGTCATTGCTCTGCATGGAGCCGACTTAAACGCTAAAATTGACACTCAAGCCGTTTACCCCGGGTGGAGTTATCCGGTAAAAGCAAAACAAACACTTAAATTTGATACAGGACGCGGTGGCTCCAGAGCTTACATTGCCGTAAAAGGTGGAATTGAATGCCCTGAAGTTATGGGCTCTAAATCAACCGACTTAGGGGCAGCCATTGGTGGTTTTAATGGCCGAGCATTACAAAGCGACGATATTATAAAAATAACCCCATATACTCAGCCTTGGCTATGCAATAAAGGTGCATTAACACCGCCTAAACGAAAAGTTATTCGGCTACATCAAGGCCCACATCATGAACTACTTACACCTGAGTGTATAAACGCTTTCTGTACCACCTCATTTACTATTAACCCGAATAGTAATCGAATGGGAGTACGCTTAGATCATAATAATAGCCAAATAATGCAACACTCGCTCTCACTGCACTCACTCGCAGTAGCACCCGGAAGCGTGCAACTCCCACCTGATGGCAACCCAATTGTGCTGTTAAATGATGCACAAACAACGGGGGGCTACCCATTGATAGGCCATGTAATAGAGGCGGATTTACATCAGTTTGCTCAGTTTAGAACCGCCGATTCTATTACTTTTGAGTTTGTAACGCTTGAACAAGCAACCGCGGCAAAAAGTAAACTCGATGCACATCTATCTCAGCTTAAATTGAGTTTAAATCGCTATTGGACTAATTAACTTAAAGCTATTTTCTTAACGATTATATTTGCACCCACTTGGTGCAAATATATATTTTCATGGGCATTAAATGCTTATCCCTGCCTGTTTTAAATTAAAAATTGTACAATTCGTTGCTATCACACTATCGACCTCACCATGTTGGTGCACCAGTAACTTGTTTGGTGCATAAATTATTCTTATTAATTTAAAAAAGCCGTGTGACTTAGTTCTTTATTTCTGATAAAACAAGGTTAGTCTTTAGCAAACTCGCTATCGTAGGCACTTAATAGGAATGAGGAAAAATTATGTGTTCAATTTTTGGTGTACTCGATATTAAATCGGATCCCAGCCAGTTACGCACTCAGGCAATCGAAATGTCTAAACTGTTACGTCATCGTGGGCCAGATTGGTCTGGTGTGTATTCATCTGATAAAGCAATTTTAGTGCATGAGCGCTTAGCCATTGTTGGCGTATCAAGCGGTGCTCAACCCCTTTACAACCCAGAAAAAACCCATATTTTAGCGGTTAATGGCGAAATTTATAACCACAAAGAGCTGGCCGCTAATTTAGAGGTCGACTTTGATTTTCAAACCCAGTCAGATTGTGAAGTGATTTTAGCCCTGTATAAACAAAAAGGGCCGGCATTTTTAGATGACTTAAATGGTATTTTTGCTTTTTGTTTATATGACGAAGAGCAAGACGCGTACTTAATTGGTCGCGATCACATTGGTATTATTCCACTGTATACAGGTCACGATGAGCACGGTAACTTTTATGTAGCGTCAGAGCTCAAAGCGCTCTCACCTATTTGTAAGCATATTGAAGAGTTTCCGCCGGGGCATTACCTTTACAGCAAAGACGGCAAATTAACCTCTTACTATCAACGTGATTGGCAACGCTTCGACGCTGTTAAAAACAACGATGCCAAAGCAGAAGATGTAAAAGATGCATTGGAAGCGGCGGTTAAGCGCCAGCTTATGTGTGACGTACCCTATGGCGTATTGCTATCGGGTGGCTTAGATTCATCGGTTATTTCCGCTATTACCCAGCGCTTTGCTGCAAAACGTATTGAAGATAACGATGAAAGTGATGCTTGGTGGCCTAAACTGCATTCCTTTTCGGTGGGTTTAGAAGGCTCCCCCGATTTAGCCGCAGCGCAAAAAGTAGCTGATATGATAGGGACTATTCACCACCCTATTATCTTTACTATTCAACAAGGTATTGATGCACTTAAAGAAGTGATTTACCACATTGAAACTTACGATGTAACCACCATTCGTGCATCAACCCCAATGTACTTAATGGCTCGTCAAATTAAAGCCATGGGTATAAAAATGGTGCTCTCAGGTGAAGGTGCGGATGAATTATTTGGCGGTTATTTATATTTTCATAAAGCACCGAATGCACAAGAATTTCATGAAGAGCTGAACCGTAAAGTTTCAAAGCTCCATATGTTTGACTGTTTACGTGCCAACAAATCAATGGCGGCTTGGGGTGTTGAAGCACGCGTACCATTTTTAGATAAGGAGTTTGTTGATGTGGCAATGCGCATTAACCCTGAAGCTAAGATGTGTAAAGACGGCAAAATTGAAAAACACATTTTACGTGCAGGCTTTGACGGCTACCTCCCAGATGAAGTGTTATGGCGTCAAAAAGAGCAATTCTCCGATGGCGTTGGCTACAGCTGGATAGATACCTTAAAAGAATTTGTTAATGAGCAAGTAACGGATCAAGAATTGGCGAATGCCAAATTTAAATACCCAATTAACACCCCAGATTCAAAAGAAGCGTATTTTTACCGCAGTATTTTTGAGTCGCACTTCCCTGGCGATGCCTCGGCTAAGTGTGTACCGCATGGTAAGTCAGTTGCGTGTTCAACCCCAGAAGCACTCGCATGGGATGCATCATTTCAAAATAATGCCGACCCATCAGGGCGCGCCGCGGGCGTTCATAACGAAGCGTACAAATGAAAATTTAACCATCCTAAGCTGCAGTGTTAAAGCTGCAGCTTTTTTTGGTGTCTTTGTGCGTAATTTTCTTAAAATGCTTATTGCACTGAGAGAAGTGAATGAGAAGAAAATGAGAAAGTAAAAGCCATTCTGCCTCATCATTTTTGTTTAATTATGTGGCTTTGTTACTTCTCTAAAAGCGCAGCGTCTCTTTACCCTCTTCGTGAGTTAAGCTGTTAAGACTCAAAATAAATGAGAAAGCAAATTAGTTTAAACTGCAAAATAAGTATGCCACCTTTTTATAAAAACTACTTTAACATCTCTATTTTCATTGCTGATTCTATTAACCTCCCCTTGGCTAAAAATCCAAAGCTATAAAAATGTAATTAAAAAGTCATAAAAAAGCCCATTTAACAAATTACTCTTAGTTTTAAAAATCAGAGTACGCTTTTAGCGTATCCAATTAAGTGATTTATCTGTTTATACGCCCTATTAATATGAATATTCATTAACTTAGCTTTTGCATTCATTGCTATTTACGACTATAAAATAAAGTGCTAACGCGTTAGTTTTCATTTTCTTAGCGACCAGACATGTACAATAAAAAGACAAAGTCAGCTCAAAATTTTAGCAAAGTGTTAATTCTTTCGTATTTAATATTTAACTCCCCTAGCAGTAAAGGTATGATGGGCAATTAAATTAGTTAGTCTTCTAATTATTCGTGTTGTTAGCTTTGGCAAATAATCTAATAAGACGAATACAGTGAACTATAAAAAACTGGCATTAAGCCAACCTGTTTCATTAACCAATGAGGTATTGCATGAGCGAGAATCATGACAAGTACAGTATTGATAATACGGACTACACCGTAGGTCAAGACAACGTACAAAAGTGGGGATTTGATATACATAACCCTGTATTCGGGATCAGTGCAGGGTTAATAGCACTTTTTTTAATCGCCGTACTAGTGTCAGATGCCGAAGTAGCTAAAACAACACTAAATGGTATCAAAACCGATATTATTAATAATTTTGACGGCCTGTTTATGTGGGCTGCTAACTTCTTTGTTATTTTTTGTTTAGTTTTAATTTTTTCGCCTTACGGCAATATCCGTTTAGGCGGCGACGATGCTAAACCATCTCACTCTCGTATTTCTTGGCTGGCAATGTTATTTGCAGCAGGTATGGGTATTGGCTTAATGTTTTGGGGAGTTGCTGAACCGGTGGCTTATTACACCGGCTGGTATGAAACACCACTTAATGTGGCTGCCAACACCCCAGAAGCAGCAAAGCTTGCAATGGGCGCAACTATGTACCACTGGGGTCTTCATCCTTGGGCCATTTATGCGGTTGTCGCGCTTTCTTTAGCGTTTTTCACATACAATAAAGGCTTACCGCTTTCTATACGCTCAATTTTTTACCCTATTTTAGGTGATAAAGCATGGGGCTGGCCGGGGCATATAATCGATATTTTAGCTGTGCTTGCGACCTTATTTGGTTTGGCAACATCTTTAGGATTAGGTGCTCAACAAGCTTCAGCGGGTATTAACCACGTATTTGGCCTTGAAGGTGGCGTAGGTTCACAAATTCTGGTTATTACAGGGGTGACGTTATTAGCCATTGTCTCAGTTATTCGAGGCATTGATGGTGGCGTTAAGCTACTAAGTAACGTCAATATGCTTATTGCTTTAGTGCTACTGGTATTTGTATGTTTAGTTGGTTTTGCTGTATCTATGGGTAATATACCAAACACAGTAATGGGCTATGTAGAAAACATTATTCCGTTAAGTAACCCACATGGTCGTGAAGATGAAACATGGATGCATGGATGGACAGTATTTTATTGGGCTTGGTGGATTTCGTGGTCACCGTTTGTAGGTATGTTTATTGCCCGTGTTTCACGTGGTCGTACAATTCGTGAGTTTTTAACCGCTGTACTACTTATTCCTACAACAGTCACTATCTTATGGATGTCTATTTATGGCGGCATCGCAATTGACCAAGTTGTTAATGGAATTGGTGCCCTAGGAACTGACGGTTTAACAAGTGTGCCTATGGCGATGTTCCAAATGCTTGATGAAATGCCAATGGCGAACGTTTTATCTTTCATTGCTATTGTTTTAGTACTGGTATTCTTTATTACTTCTTCTGATTCAGGGTCACTTGTAATCGATTCAATCACAGCAGGTGGTAAGATTGATGCGCCGGTACCACAGCGTATTTTTTGGGCGTCTGTTGAGGGTGCTATCGCTGCTGCATTACTTTGGATTGGTGGCACTCAAGCGATTGAAGCACTGCAAGCGGGGGCTATATCAACCGGTCTGCCATTTACCATTGTATTGTTATTGATGTGTGTAAGCTTAATTTTAGGTTTACGAACTGAGCCTCGCCCAGTTAAATAACACAACACATTCCATAATAAAAAAGACCGCAAATTGCGGCTTTTTTGTGCTCTATTTTTAACAGTAATGCTTCAATAGCTAAAGCCAAATTTCACTCAGTGGCGTATCTGATCTATAGTGGTAACTCAGCTGCGCTTGCAGCAGCTCGGCAGTGGCTAGTGCATCAGTAAGCGCGTTATGGTTTTGATACAGTGGCAATGAATAACGCTCCCGTGTATCACTTAACCTAAGTGATCCTAGCTTTGAATTAAACAGCCTGCCTAATAACCCCTGCCGCGCTTTAAGCGCCCGCCTTTCTATTTCCATCGTATCAACTAGTGCAAACTCAATGCCCTCTTTTATACGCATAAGTAGCGCGTTATAAAAAAAATGACGTTCTATTGCAGCATAATGTACCACCACCACTTTGCCTTTAAGGGCATCAAGCAGTGGCGCTAAAATTCGATTAAGATCAGGGGCTTCATCCACTTCTGAATGAGTAATTCCATGAATAACAATTGACTCTTCACTTAAATCTCGTCGTGGTTGCACCACCCAGTGACGGCTCTCTTTACAATAAATACGATTTACATTAAAAGGCACCAGCCCCACACTAACAATATCATCGCTATTCGCATCAAGGCCGGTTGTTTCAAAGTCGAGTGCCACAAAAGGGACATCTTTAAGTGGAGCAGCCTGATTGGTAAACGCTTGTTGATAAAAGTCTTTAAGTAACGGGTTTTGCGCAGTTTGCAATAACTGCTCGTAGCGCTGTGACCAATCTAACGGTGATTTAGCCATAACTTATTTCACACCCGGGTGCGCAGAATAGCTAAATTTTAAAAAGCTTTGCGCTTTTTCTAAAATAGCAAAGGCTTCTTTTAAATTACTTTGCTCAAAGGGTGAAAGTAAATGGGGGTCTAGATCGTTATCTGGAGCTTCACCTTGCTCTATTTGCCATGCCTGATGACGAATACGTACTGTGGCAATATACTCAAACGCATCACGTAAATCTTGTGCTTTACCTTTAGGCAGTAAATTTGCCTCTATAATATCTTCTAAGCGCTCAAACGAATTTTGTTTACGTGAGCCAACCGCTAACGCATGAACGCGCACCACATCAGATAGCGGCGCCGTACCACGGCGTTTTAAGTTCATTGACCGCTTATGCTGGCCATTATGCTCAAGCACAAAGCCATTAAAAAACCCTAGTGGCGGCGTTCTATTGCGGGCATTGGCAGCAAGGTTCGCTAAAAAGCGTTTGTTTACTTTGCTTTCTTTGGCCACCAGCGTTTTAAGCTCATCGGCCCATTTTAGCTTGCCCCATACACCATCTAAGTCAAAAAATATCGAGCTATTAAGCAGGGCTTGCGGTTTCGGCTCGGCCATCCAGCTAGCAAATTTTTCTTTCCATTGTGTACGGGTCATACGCCATTTTTTAAACGACGCCATAATTTCACCGTCACAATAGGTATAGCCACATTTAGCTAAACCATCACACACAAAATCTGATAGGTTTTGAAAATACTCATCGTGCAGTGCCTCATCAAAACTATTATCCAAAATGAGAGCATTATCTTGATCAGTCACAATTAGCTGCTCGTCGCGGGCCATTGAGCCTAAGGCTATAAAACAATAAGGAATAGGCGGCTCGCCAAATTTTTCTTCGGCCAATGCTAATAAACGCTGTTTAAAGGTACGCCCTATGACCGCCATAGCGGTTCCGATCATATGCGAATTTGCATCTTCATTAACCATACGTACAAATACATTAGGTAATTGGCGTGCGTAATGAACTAAGTCATCAACTGATTGCTGCGCTAAAATACCGCGTACTAACAGTAAGCTACTTTGTGATTCATAACGTAAAATATCAGACAGCGATATTACCCCAATAGGCCGTTTTTTATGTACCACAGGTAAATGATGTAAGTTATCTCTTAGCATGGCTAATACGGCTTCAAACACATAGGCGTTGCTATCAAGTAGTACTAAGCTTGATGTCATTACTTCTTTGGCGGGTGTATCATATGTTAACCCTTGGGCAACCACTTTAGTGCGAATATCTCTGTCGGTTATGATCCCAACAACTTGACCGTCGTCTTCTTCTGGGTCATCGCTTATTTGTTTTTCTATGTCGGTAACTAACACTGAAGAGACCGATTCTTGCGTCATTAAAAATGCGACGTCTTGAATAGCAGTTTGCATTGTTACTGTGACCACATCACGGTGTAATAATGACTTTACTTTCGCGGTGGTTAAATCATTGCTGTCGGCTTGCTCTACAATGGCTTGGTGCAAACGTACGTTACCATCCACTTCAAAAAAATCGGCAAAGGTTTCGTATTTATCACAATATTCGTTGAAGGTATTAACGTTAATACAATAGGTTAAGGTGTCTTCAAGCGCACGAGCCGGAAAGCGCACTTTGCGGTTCATTAATAGGCCCATTTGGCCAAAAATACCGCCTGTGGCTAAACGATTATAGAGCTCGCCATTACGGCGTGAAATTTCAACCGAGCCACTACGAATAATATATAAGTCACTAATATCTTGGCCTAAATGTAAAATATCAGTTTGCGCACGAAAATAAGCAACTTCAATTTGCATTGCTAGTTCGTTTAGTGCCTCGATCTCAAGCGTATCAAAGGGGGGGTGTTCAACTAAAAATTGGGCTATTTCAACTTGCTCGGCCTGCATGGGTGATCCTTGTGGCTTTAATCTAGTTGAATTGTGGGCTTAATTGGCTATTTTTTCAAAGAAAAATAGCCAATTAGCGTAATTAGTTAGTCAAGTTGCTCCAGCTCTTGGGCTAATTGCTTTGACTCATCGCCACGAGGACTGGTAAAGCGGGCTAATCCTAAATAAATCACCGGTGTTAGGTAAAGCGTAAACAATACCGCTAACGCAAGTCCACCAAATACCACCCAGCCAATGGCATTACGTGCTTCTGCTCCGGCACCTGTTGACATAATTAGGGGTAACGCACCGAGTAAGGTCGATATTAAGGTCATGGTGATTGGTCTTAAACGTACCAATGCAGCTTGTTCAACCGCTTTTCGAACACTCAGCCCCTGATCTCTTAATTGATCAGCAAACTCGACCAATAAAATTGCATTTTTAGCGATTAACCCAATTAACATCACTAGGCCTATTTGCGAGTAAATATTCAGTGAGGTACCGGTTAAATACAGCGCTAGAATGGCCGATGTAATCCCAAATGGTACAGTGATCATTACCACGATTGCACTGTTAACATTTTCAAATTGCGCCGCAAGTACTAAAAACACAATTAAAAATGCCAATACGTAGGTCATTAATACTTCGTTGGAGGTTTCTTCAAATGTCAGTGCTTCCCCTTTAAATGCAAGAGTAATACCTGCTGGTAATGATTGCTCAGACACTTGCTTTATTTGTTCCACTAATGTGGCAATTGTTAAGCCTTCAGGCAGCTCCATACTGAGCTCTATGGCACGGCGCTGAGCATGACGTTCAAGCTCTGCGGCAACCCCTTCCTCTGAAATGTTAGCGACACTACTTAGCGGCACCAATTGATTATTACGGGCTCTAATAAACAAGTTTGCTAAATCACTCGGGTCGTTAATAGTTTGATTTTGTGCCTGTAGCATAATAGGAATAGATTGATCGCCAATGTTTAAATCAGCGATATCGTCACCATTAATAGCGGCTCTTAATGTAATTGCGATATCACTTAAAGACACGCCAAGTTCTTCTGCGCGTCGTCTGTCAATATTAACACGCAATTGCGGCTGCGATGGCTGATACGATACTCTTACCGGCGCAACCTCTGGCACGGCTTTTTCAAGATCAGCTGAGAACTGCTGTGCAGCCTTAAATATTTCAAGGTAATCTTGTCCCAGTAAAGCGATTTCTATGCCGCCACCTTGGCCACGTAAATTTAAGCTATTTGCACCACCAGGGTAAGCAGGTGCACCAGGGATGTTGCCTAAAGGCTCGCGAATTTTATTAATAATTTCTTGTTGGCTAAAGTTACGTTCATCCCAATGCTTTAATGGCACAGTAATAAACACAATATTGGGATCCCATTGCCCAACCACAGTGTAAATAGACTCAATTTCACCACTTTCAACGAAAGGCAGTAAGGTATCTTCCATTTTAATGGCTTGTCTATCCATAAAATTTAAGCCTACGCCATCAGGTCCGCGGGCAAATATTCTAATTTTACCGCGATCTTCAGTAGGGAGCAGTTCGTTATCTAAACTCATATACAAAGCACCCGAACCGCCTGCAACTAATAAACAAACAATAAAGGTAACCCACGCATGATCCAGTACTTTATGGATTGTTTTGGTATAAATATTGGCAAGCACGTTACCAAATTTCGCAAAGGGGTGAAAACCACCTTGCTTAAGCTTTAGTTTTGAGGTGAGCGCCGGTACTAACGATAAAGCAACAAAGCTAGATATAATTACCGCACCAGCTAGTACGCCACCAAACTCCCTAAATAAACGCCCTGCTGTAGAGGGTAAAAATGCGATGGGTACAAACACAGCCGCTAATACTGCAGTGGTGGCAATAACGGCAAAAAATACTTCGCGGGTACCAACAACCGCTGCTGCACGCCTTCCAAGACCTAATCCTCGCTGGCGTTGAATATTTTCACTCACTACAATTGCATCATCAACAATTAATCCTGTCGCTAATACCAGTGCTAATAAGGTTAAAATATTAATTGAAAACCCAAGTACCCATATCAGTGCTAATGAACCTATAAGCGCAACAGGAATGGCAAATGCTGGGACTAATGTTGCACGCCATGAACCAATAAACACCCATAAGGTGATGATCACTAGCAGTACCGTTAGAACCAATGAGTTAATCACTTCATCTACTGAGCTTCTAATAAACTGCGCGTCATCTGATGTTAGCGTAAACTCCATCTCAGGAAAGCGCTCACGCATCCCCTCTATAAGGTTGAGTACTTCATCAGAAATTTCGATAGTGTTGGACTGTGCTTGGCGAATAATTTCCATACCAATAACAGGTTTACCATTAAGTCTTACCATAGAGCGCGGATCGGCCGGACCAAAGTACACGGCAGCAATATCGCTAATACGAGTATCGCCCTGAATTATAATGTCGCCCACCTGTGCGGGGGTAACAGACGTTGCATCAGCGCGCACTATTATTTGCTGATCGTTTGATTTTAAACTCCCTGCAGGCACATCAAAGGGGGCTTGCCTAAGTACATCGGCAACATCTGGAATCGTTAAGTTAAAACTGCTGAGCTTTAATGGATCAATGCGAACCCTGAGCACACGTTCTCTATCGCCGTTTAATCGTACGTCGGCAACACCAGGAATAGTTAAAAACTGCGGCGCTAAATCAACATCAACCCGCTCTGTTAATGCCTCTAACGATAAACTTTCACTTGATACTGTTAATGAAACCACCGCTTCAGCGTCGTTATCAGCCTTAATAATAGAAACGCGCTCTACCTCTTCAGGGAGCTCTCTTTGCACTCGAGCAACTGACTCACGCGTTTCATTTGCAGCGTCGTCAAGGTTAACACCCGGTCTAAATTCAACCACAATACGTGAATTACCTTCTTCACTTTGCGCACGAATCGATTTAACACCGCTCACACGGGCCACGGCACCTTCAAGTTTACTGGTAACTTCGGTATCAACGGTTTCAGGTGAACCACCAGGGAACGAGGCTGATACGGTAATTCGGGGTCTGTCTACATCTGGAAGCTCTCGAACTTCTACGCCTGCTATGGCGGCAATTCCGGCAATAATAATCAGTAAATTCAGAACCACAATAAGCACTGGGCGGCGAATAGCCATTGATGGCAAGTCTTGCATCATAGGTTGCTGTTTCATGGCTACTCCTGCGTATTAGCGATTGGCGCTGAGAAGCTTAGCTCTTGGTTCGCACGTAAGCGTTGTACGCCCTCTACCACTAAGTTATCTTGTTCTTTTAAAGCGCCCGAAACTAATAAACGACCAGCAAGGCGCTGTTCAATTTTCACATCAATTCGAGTGGCTTTTTTATCAACACTTGTCCAAACGTAAGGGCCTGTTGCTCCCCACAGTAATGCCGCCTCAGGTACAGCAGCAAAACGTTGCCCTTCTACTTCAATATGAACACGAAAACTCATGCCAGGTAAGAACTTTTGCTGCGGGTTTTCAAGCTGCGCTTTTACACGTAAGGTGCGGGTTTGTGGGTCTATTCGTGAATCTAGATAAGCAATTTTTGCGTTTACAGCATTTTGTGACTGCCAAGGAAATACTTTTACATTGCCTTTATTGCGCAGCATATAAACGGCCGATTCTGGGGCGTTAAAATTTATATATAAAGCACGCGTATCATCAATACTTGCAATCGCTGTTTGGGGAGTAATTCTGTCACCCACTTCAACGTCGGTAAGTCCCATAGTGCCGTTAAAAGGCGCACGAACTTGGCGGTCTTCAAATTCTGTTTCTGCTTGGGTAAGGGTCACTTTTGCTAATTCAACAACTGTTTTTGCATCATCCACATCACTTTGTGGCACTGCCCCTTTTGCTTGGCTTTGCTTTAAACGTGCGAGGGTTCTTTGGGTGTCAGCAAGTTTTATTTTTGCCTCTTCAAGTGCTGCTTTTTGTCTGCGTGAATCAAGTTCAAGTAACACATCACCGGCCTTTACGCTATCACCCGGTTTAAAATGCACCGCCGTTACTTTATCGCCCACAGCCGGATATAAAATAACCGAATGAATTGCTTCGGCGTTACCGACAGCCTGAACTTGCTCTTTAGCACGTTCCATCGCTACCTGCTCTACCACGACATTGGCACTCTTTACAGATAAACTTAACGACATTAAAGAAAAAATACGCTGGTAAAAAGAATTCGCGATTTCAAAGGATCACCCTAATTAATTATTATTTGCATTATGTTACGCAGTTTAACAGCTCTATGATCAATAAATAGCTAAGTACGACAAATTAGCAAAACAATAAGCTGAAATTAAGCATGCTAGCCACTCTACATATTTTTACAGCAGCATACAAAATCCACACATATTTAAATTACATTTATGACTATGATTTAGCACATCAATATTTTTAATAAAGGCAACATTTATGAAAAAGAGTTTAATTATGGTGATCTTGCTATCAGGCTGTGCATCACCAGGGATTGATCGGGCAGATCAAAATCAAGTTGTTAAACGTTATTATGCGTCTGTTGAATCAATGCAAAAAGTAACACTCTCCTCAGAAGTGGGAACTGGAATAGCTGCTGGTGCGGGGTTTGGCTTTGTAGATAGCTTAGATGGCAATAAAGAAGAAATGATTGGCGGCGCGATTGTTGGTGGACTAGTCGGTGGATTATTAACTGCTTTATTTGAAGGGGGGAATACCGCGTATCAGTATAATTTATATGCTGCTGATGAAGGTGAATTTACCGTTATTCAAAAGAAAAAGCTCGATAAAAACACAAAATGTGTGCTCGTCAATGCTGCCAACAAGGTCACGCTCTCTACTACAGATACAAGCATTTGTGAAAAGAGTATAAAATATAAAACCTCAGTTAAAACTGAGGTTTTTTTTAATAACGTACAAACTAAATGTACCGCTTATTTATTTCGCTGTGCGTCTTTTTGCGCTTTTTTAGCTTCTTTACGTTGTTGTAAAACAGCTTGTGCTTCGTTACCAATGTGGCCTTCACCGCGCGCTTGAGCAAGCTCTATTTGCCTTTGGCGCTCTGCAAAGCGAGCGCGTTGTTCATCGGTTACATTGTCAATACAGTGGTGACACGACACCCCTTCCATGTATTCTGGTTTTTGCTTTTCTTCTTCTGTGATAGGCATGCGACATGCGTGACACTGATCGTATGAGCCTTTTTGTAAGTCATGATTTACCGCTACACGGTTATCAAATACAAAACACTCGCCTTCCCACATGGTTTCTTCTTTTGGCACTTCTTCTAGGTATTTTAATATGCCGCCTTCAAGGTGGTATACCTCATCAAAACCTTGCTCTTTCATATAGGCTGTTGATTTTTCACAGCGAATACCACCAGTACAAAACATGGCTACTTTTTTATGTTTTGATGGGTCTAAGTTTTCTTTGGCCCACTGAGGAAATTCACGGAACGTTTTAGTGTTTGGGTCTACTGCGTTTTGAAACGTACCAATTTCAATTTCGTAATCATTACGGGTATCAACAAGGATCACCTCAGGATCAGAAATAAGGGCATTCCATTCATGTGGCTTAACATAACTGCCCACTACTTTTAATGGGTCTACGCCTTCAACACCCATAGTCACAATTTCTTTTTTAGCTTAACTTTTGTGCGGTAAAACGGGCATTCGTCATCAAATGATTCTTTGGTAACAATGTTGTCTAAATTTGGTTGGGTGTCTAACCACGCAAGTAAATTATCTATGCCTTCACGTTTTGCAGAGACAGTACCGTTAATCCCCTCTGCGGCAATTAATAAAGTGCCTCGTACTTCGTTTTGCTCCATTACATTGAGTAAAGGTTGGCGAAGTGCTTCAAAATCCGGTAGAGAAACAAATTTATACAGAGCGCATACAACAAAGTGTTCGCTGGTTGCATTATCTTTATGGACAGCAGTCATGGTATTCCTATTTTGCTTTTAAAACCCGCAAGGGGCGGTTTACCGAATCGTAAATCCGGCGCATATGGGGCGCGTATTTTACGCTTTTTTTATTTAAATGCAAAAAAATGGATGATAATGCGCTTTTTACTGTTAGCGCAGTAGCTCAGTGGGCTATAATGCGCGGATAAATTTATACAGACTTGCTCATATTGGAGAAATATACATTGCACTTTACTGATCTTGGGATTGATACTCGCCTAGAAACACAATTAGCGCACCAAGGGATCACCCAGCCTACCGATATTCAAGCTCATGCTGTGCCAACGGCACTCGCTGGACATGACATTTTCGCTCAGTCAAAAACTGGGTCAGGCAAAACTTTAGCGTTTTTATTACCTGCAGTGCAGCGAGTAATGAAACAAAAAGCACTCAGTAAACGTGATCCTCGTGTACTTATTGTTGCTCCAACTCGTGAGCTTGCAACCCAAGTGTTCACCCAACTACGGTTACTTATTGCCGGTACCAATATCAAGGCAGTTAAAATTCTCGGTGGTGAAAACTTTAACGACCAAATTAAAGCACTGCGCAACGACCCACATTTTGTGGTTGCTACACCAGGGCGCTTAGCCGATCACTTAAAACAACGCTCTTTACAGTTAAGTGGCTTAGAGCTACTTATATTTGATGAAGCTGACCGTATTTTGGATTTAGGTTTCACCGACCAGCTTAAGTTAATTAATGAACTGGCAGATCACCGATTACGCCAGACCCTATTGTTTTCAGCGACATTAGATCATGCTCAAGTAGATGCCCTTTCGCGTAATTTATTAAAAAAACCAAAACAAATTATGCTCAGTGCAGCCAATGAGCAACACAGTGATATTAAACAAACATTGTATTTAGCCGATCATCTTGATCATAAAGAAGCGCTACTTGAGCACTTTTTAAACCAAGATAACGTTGGCCAGTGCATTATATTTACTGCCACACGGGCTGATACCAGCCGTTTAAGTGAATCATTAAATAGTAAAGGCTTTAAATCTGTCGCATTAGCTGGGGATTTAACTCAAAGTAAGCGCCTTGATATTATGGATGCGTTTAGCCGTGAAAACTTTAAAATATTAATTACTACAGATGTTGCTTCGCGCGGTTTAGATTTACTCAGTGTTACCCATGTTATTAACTTTGATTTACCAAAACACGCAGAAGAATACGTTCATCGTATTGGTAGAACTGGTCGTGCTGGTTTTAAAGGTAACGCATTATCACTTGTGGGCCCTAAAGATTGGACAAGTTACTTGGCAATAAAATCATTTTTAAATGATGAATTATCGTTTGCTGCTGTTGAGGGTTTAAAAGCGAAATTTAAAGGTATTAAAGAGAAAAAAGTAGCGCCAATTAAACCGACTAAAAAAGCAGTGACCGCTAATAAGCCACAGCCAAAACGAAAAGCAAAACCGAAAAAGCCAGCGGCCCCAATTAAAGCACCTCTTAATATTGATGGTGATACCCCGATGCGTCGTAAAAAAAAGCCTGAGCAGGAATAATTATGAGTTACCTAGGAACCACCCAAACCCTTTTTGTTAAAGAAGTCAGCAACGAAGGTGCCTATTTAGATGGGCATGACTTAGGTGAAGTTTTTTTACCTAAACATGAAATAAAACATGAGCTTGAAGCCGGCGATAGCATCAGTGTATTCACATTTTTAGATAATGCAAACCTGCCAACAGCCACAACTAAAAAGCCGCATGCTCAAGTGGGTGAATATGCCCTACTGCGTGTAAAAGAAATAAACAGCATAGGCGCGTTTTTAGATTGGGGCTTAGAAAAAGACGTACTCGCACCGTTTAATGAACAAAAACCACGTATGCAAGAAGGCTACTCATATTTAGTGCGTTTATATCTTGATAACGCCAGTCAGCGTATTTGTGCCTCAACTAACTTTAACCGTTTTTTATCAAAAGATGAGCCTCAGTATAGTCACTTACAAGAAGTTGACTTAATTGTTGCAGGCAAAACTGATATTGGTTACAAGGTGCTTATTGAAGAATCCCATTTTGGCGTCGTGTTTTACAACATGGTGTTTAAAAACCTGTTTGTTGGTCAAAAGCTAAAAGGATTTATTCAAAAAGTACGTGAAGACGGAAAAATTGACGTCATACTTGAAAAACCAGGCATGGGTAAAGTAAGCGAGCTTGGTGAAAAAATAATGGAAAAACTAAAGGATGAGGGTGGCATATTAGCCATAGGCGATAAGTCTGATCCTGAATTAATTAAAAAAGTATTTTCGACCAGCAAAGCAAACTACAAAAAAGCCATTGGCGGTTTATTTAAACAAGGCTTAATTGATATTGAAGCTAAGTCTATTCGTTTAAAATAATTAAATAAAAAGCCACTTAAGTTTTAAACCTAAGTGGCTTTTTAGTATCTGAAATTTATAACCTAATATTTTTATAAGGTAAGGTACAGCGAGAATATTCATTTGAGTATTCAATTAATTCTTTTTTTAGAATCTAGATTTAACGGCGCTAGCCTAAAAACTTTTTCTGTACACTCATTTTGCATTTCATCATGTGTCGCAACACAGTCTCTGCTGCTAACATCTATTCCTGCTAACACACCTTCATTGGTGTAACACAGATGCTGGGCATAATTTTGAGCAATTTTTTTAAACTTGAATAAATCAACGGGGTAACCAGATACCAAGTCAGTAACGTTTGAAACATCATCATACATTTTAGTTGAAAAAACATATTTATTTACAGCAAAGCCACTAATCATAATTACAACTAAAAATATTATTATACGCAAAGCAGATCCCTCACTGCACACCCATAATTTAAATGTAGCACAAAGAAAAGCAGTTGTAAGGAACTGCTCTCAATTATGCTAATTTTTAATTTAAGCTATTGATTCATTTACATCATTTAGTACTTTTACAGGGTTTTGTGCCTGAGTGATCGGACGCCCAATCACTAAATAGTCACTACCCGCTTCAATCGCTTCTTTAGGTGTCATAATACGTTTTTGATCGCCTGCATCACTGCCCGCTGGGCGAATACCTGGCGTAACTAATTTAAACTCTTTCCCTAAAGCAGCCTTTAAACTTTGCGCTTCTTGCGCGGAACAAACAACACCGTCTAGTCCTGCTTGCTTTGTTAATTTAGCTAAATGCATAACTTGCTCTTGGGGTGATTTAGTTATATCTAAACGCTCAAGTTCAGCTTCGTCCATGCTGGTTAATACAGTTACCGCAATAAGTAATGGCGCTTTGTCGCCAAACTGCTCGAGTGCTTGTTTAGCTTTATGCATCATTTCATAACCGCCCGATGCATGTACATTGACCATCCATACACCCATTTTAGCCGCAGCAGTCACCGCTTTAGCAACGGTGTTTGGAATATCGTGAAACTTTAAATCTAAAAATACATCAAAACCTAAATCGACCAATTCTTTAACAAATGCAGGACCAAAATAAGTAAACATTTCTTTGCCCACTTTTAATCGACAGGTATCTGGTGATAACTGTTTTACAAATGCTAAAGCAGTTTGCTGATCATCATAATCAAGCGCGATAAGAATTTTTTTTGATTTTTCGAAAGACATAACTATCCTACTAGTGAGCGAAAAGTATAAAGATTAAAATCCGTCTAAGCCTCTGCTAGGCACAATGGTTTCCCAGTGTTTACATGAAGGGCAATTCCAATAAATGGTGTAGCTAGTAAAGCCACAATGCTGACATTGAAAGTCAGGTTTAGTGGCAATGTAAGAAGTAACAAGTTTATCGATTTGATTAAGCACATCTTTTGTATTTTTATTTTCTGTACTCATTAACTGTAATAAAAAACTAAAGCCACGAATAGTGGGTTGACGTTTTAAATTATCAGTCAAAAATTCAAAGGCTTGTTCAGTGTGTCCTTGCTCAAGCAAGGCTTGGCAATGCTGTATTTTTATCATCACCCCACCCTTTTCTAGTAACTCAGTAATGAGTTCATGAAATTGGTGAGTTAATTTTAATTGCTTATAGCTGTGAGCTAACTTTTCAATAAACAATGGCGCAAAAAAAGTAAATTGGCAGATTAATTCTCGCCAATAGTAAATTGCTTTTACGTAATCTTCTTTGGTGTAAGCTGACAGTCCAAGCTCATATAAAGGCCTAATTGTTTTAAAGTTTAAGCTAATGGCTTTACGCATAAGTTGTGGGTTATTACTGGCAATGGCATGCTCACAGTAAAAATTAGCGATGGCTTTAAAGTGTTGTTCTTTTGAAAAAAGCTCAGTATGCGCTTCAAACATATTAATGCCTTTTTGCCATTCACGGGTTTGTGAATATAAAGAAATTATCGGTTCGAGTGCATCTGCATGGCTATTTTTTACCAGCCATATTAAATGTTCTTCTGCGCTGTCTAATAAGCCAGCCATAATATAATCTTCGGCTAGTTCTAAACGGCTATTAGCGGCTTGTTTTTCGTTAAGACTTGGGTGTTTTAGCAGCAGTTCGTGAATTTTTATTGCGCGGTCAAGCTCACCACGACGGCGAAACATGGTGGCTAAAGTAGAATAATGTTCAACAGAGTCAGCAGCTACTTCGAGCAAATTAATTAAATGCTCAAGCCCCTGATCTTCTTCTCTGTCCAGTAAAAACTTTAAGCCTTTACTGTATTCAGAAGTAATTTGACGATTAAACTGATGAGCCTGATTTTTTGCACTGTTTTTCCCCATGATCCAACCATAACCGGCAGCAACGGGAAGCAGTAAAAACAACAGCTCAATCATAATTAGGTGTCTTTGTTGGCAATACGCTTTTTATTATCTTTTTCAGGCGTTAATTGCTTTTTTAAACGGTAATTTTGCCACTTTAATTGCGTGAACAATTTAAAACTCACAAAACAACCCACTACAACACCTAGCAAAAAGCAGATACTTATTATAACGGCTAAAGGTAATGTATTACTGGCTATTATGTAGTTAATTTGTGTTAATTGTGGGTTTTGAGAACCCAATACAAATGCACCAATTAAAAAAGTGCCGCCAGAATAATTTTTAATACCTTGAACAAGTAACTACTCCAATAAGTTTACTAAGCAATGCTCTCGTTTACACGGTCACGTAGTTCTTTGCCTGGTTTAAAATGAGGTACATGCTTACCATCTAACTCTACAGTTTCACCTGTTTTAGGGTTACGGCCTGTACGAGGCGCACGGTAATGCAAAGAGAAACTTCCAAAACCTCGGATCTCAATACGATCTGAAGAAGATAATGAGCCGGCCATTTGTTCAAGAATTTCTTTAACAGCGTTCTCAACATCTTTCACAGGAATATGTGAATGTTGTTCAGCAAGTGTTTCTATCAGTTCTGACTTAGTCATAGCGTTTCCTTAAAAAGAAATAGTGGAAGGGCATAAACTGCCCTTCCAATTAAAAGACTATAATTAATTAGTCTTTTTGTGCATTTGCGAAAGCAGCTGCCATTGCGTTTTCAAACACTGGCTCTTCTTTCTTAAGCTTCTCTAGTACTTCTTTCTCTTCTGCTTCGAAAAGAGCTTTAACAGATAAGCTTAAAGTGCGGTTCTTACGATCAACACCAACGTATTTAACTTCAATCTCGTCGCCTACAGAAACAACAGTAGTTGCATCTTCAACGCGCTCTTGAGCGATATCAGCTACACGGATGTAACCTTCAACGCCTTCGATAAGTTCAACAGTTGCGCCTTTCGCATCAACTTCAGTCACTTTACCTTTAACAATAGCACCTTTTTTGTTTGCATCAAGGTAGTTATTGAATGGGTCAGCTTCGATTTGCTTAACACCTAGAGAGATACGTTCACGCTCTGGGTCAACTTGCAATACGATAGCAGTGATTTCGTCGCCTTTCTTGAATTCACGTACAGCTTCTTCGCCAGGTGTATTCCAAGAAATGTCTGAAAGGTGTACAAGACCATCAATACCACCGTCAAGACCGATAAAGATACCGAAGTCAGTGATTGATTTGATCTTACCAGTAACTTGGTCGCCTTTGTTTTGTAGACGAGCAAATTCCTGCCAAGGATTAGCAATACATTGCTTAAGACCAAGAGAAATACGACGACGTTCTTCGTCGATTTCAAGAACCATAACTTCAACAGTGTCACCAAGTGAAACAACTTTTGAAGGGTGGATGTTCTTGTTAGTCCAATCCATTTCAGAAACGTGTACTAGACCTTCAACGCCTTCTTCGATTTCTACGAAGCAACCGTAATCAGTAAGGTTAGTTACACGACCAGAAAGTTTAGAACCTTCTGGGTAACGACCAGCGATAGCTGCCCATGGATCTTCGCCAAGCTGTTTAAGACCTAGAGATACACGAGTTTTATCTTTGTCGAATTTAAGAACTTTAACTGCGATTTCGTCGCCAACATTAACGATTTCTGAAGGGTGTTTAACACGCTTCCACGCCATATCAGTAATGTGTAGTAGACCATCAACACCACCAAGGTCAACGAATGCACCGTAGTCAGTAAGGTTCTTAACGATACCTTTAACTTCTTGACCTTCAACAAGGTTAGCAAGAAGCTCTTCACGTTCTTGTGAGTTTTCTGATTCGATAACTGCACGACGTGAAACAACAACGTTGTTACGTTTTTGATCAAGCTTGATTACTTTAAATTCAAGCTCTTTGCCTTCAAGGTGAGTTGTGTCACGTACTGGACGAACATCAACAAGTGAACCAGGTAGGAAAGCACGGATTGAATCAACTTCAACAGTGAAACCGCCTTTAACTTTACCGTTGATAACACCAGTAACAGTCTCTTGCTCTTCACATGCTTTCTCAAGACGGATCCACGCTTCGTGACGCTTCGCTTTCTCACGAGAAAGGATAGTTTCACCGAAACCGTCTTCGATTGCATCTAGTGCAACATCTACTTCGTCGCCAACAGCAACTTCTAGTTCACCAGCAGCATTTTTGAACTGCTCTGCAGGGATAGCACTTTCTGATTTAAGACCAGCATCTACAAGTACAATGTTGTTCTCGATTGAGATTACTGTACCTTTAACGATAGAGCCTTGCTCTGCTTCAAAACCCTTTAAGCTTTCTTCAAATAACTGCGCAAAATTTTCTGACATACGAATATACGTCTCATATATTAATACCAATAAGCAACCATGCTGCATGGGGTTGTTAAAATAGCACTGGCGTCCTGCTGGTGCATAAAATGTGTTTAGCTTCGTTTAGGAAGCTTACCTTCAGAGATGCTTGAATCTAATAAAATTATAACTTTATCAAAGACTTGCTGTGCGTTGAGTTCGCTAGTATCAAGCTCAATCGCATCCTCTGCAGGTACAAGCGGCGCAACGGCGCGATTCATATCGCGATCATCACGAGCCCGAATGTCCTGTAATAGACCACTTAGTGTAACATCAAGCCCGCGCTCATTCAACTCAACAAAACGTCTGCGAGCACGTTCTTCTGCACTTGCGGTTAGAAATATCTTTAATGGCGCATCAGGAAACACAACAGTGCCCATATCGCGACCATCAGCAATTAAGCCATTTTCAGTTCTAAACGCACGCTGGCGACGAAGTAACGCTTCACGAACTCGTGGCAATGCCGCCACTTTAGACGCTGCAGCTCCCACTTCTTCATTTCGAATAGTGGTTGTTACGTCTTCGCCTTCTAAAATAATCTTTCCTGCATTAGTGTCACTGTCTATCAAAAACTGCACATCAAGATTTGCAGCTAATGGAACCAGTGCTTCTTCGTTATCTAACGCAATTTGGTGATGAAGTGCTGCAAGTGAAAGTACGCGATAAATTGCACCGCTATCTAACACATCCCAGCCTAATTTTTCAGCCAATAAGCGACAAACAGTTCCTTTACCAGAACCACTTGGGCCATCTACGGTGATTACGGGCATTAATAACGCCGGCATTTAAAACCTCCTTCAATGCACACCAAAATAAACCGCCACATTATACGTCAATTATTAAAGATTATCCGCTTTTAGTATGTAACTTTTTATAAATACTTATAAATAGCCTATTTACTGACAGATGCTAACACGTTGAAAAATGTTGGGAATGTCTTGTAAGTACAGGCTGGATCGTTAATCGTTATGGGCTTACCCCCTACTGCAACCATTGCAAAGCACATGGCAATACGGTGATCGTCGTAGGTATCTACAGCCACATTATTAAAATGTTTTGGCGGTGTGATCTCAATAAAGTCCTGCCCTTCAACCACGTCAGCCCCTACTTTTTTAAGCTCGGTGGCCATAGCGTGTAAACGGTCAGTTTCTTTTACTCGCCAGTTATAAATGTTGCGAATTGCCGTTGGCCCTTTTGCAAACAAGGCAACTGTAGCCAGGGTCATTGCAGCATCAGGTATTGCATTAGCATCAATATCAATACCGTTAAGCTCACCTTTACGAACAACTAAACGTTCGTCATACCAATCAATTTTGGCACCTACTTGCTCCATAACGTTAGCAAAACCAATATCACCTTGAACTGATTTAGCACCGACGCCTTTAATTTCTATTTCGCCGCCGGCAATTGCTGCAGCAGCAATAAAGTAAGAAGCAGATGAAGCATCCCCTTCGACCATAATTCGCTCAACGGCTTGATACTGTTGTGCACCTTTTACAAAGAAAGTACTGTAATTGTCATGCTCAACGGTAACACCAAAACGCGCCATTACATCAAGAGTAATATCAATGTAAGGCTTAGACACTAACGTGCCTTTAATTTTAATTTGAGTATCACCTTTAAATAACGGTGCAGCCATAAGCAACGCCGTTAAAAATTGGCTTGAAATACTACCGTCAATTTCGACTTCACCACCCGCTATTTTCCCGCCGACAATTTTAAGTGGCGGATAATCTTTATTTTTTAAATAACTAACATTACCACCTAAGGCTTGCAGTGCATCAACTAAGTGGCCAATTGGTCGCTCTTCCATACGTGGCTCACCAATTAACTCATACTCCCCAGCAATCGCTGCAAGCACGGCCGTTAAGGGACGGTATGCTGTACCTGCATTACCTAAAAACAGTGCTTCAGTTGGCGTTTTAAATACGCCACTCACGCCCTCTACGGTCGCTACGGTGCGCTCAGTATTAAGCGTTACATTAACGCCTAAGTGCTTTAACGCACCCAACATATGGCGAATATCATCACTGTCTAATAAGTTTTCTACAACCGTGGTGCCGTTTGATAGTGCAGCCAATAATAGAATGCGATTTGACAAGCTTTTCGAACCCGGCAGAGTAACACTGCCATTAACCTGTGAAATAGGCGCTAAAGAAAGTTGCTCCATTAGCTGTTCTCCTTTGCGAAAGCCGCCATAAAATCAACTAATGCTTTAACCCCTTCCAGTGGCATTGCGTTATAAATACTCGCGCGCATACCGCCAACAATACGGTGCCCTTCAAGCGCTAATAAGCCCGCTTCTTTTGACTCTTTAACAAACTTATCATTTAGGCTTTCATCAACTAACCAAAAAGGCACATTCATACGTGAACGACAATGTTTTGCTACCTTGTTGGTGTAAAAATCAGACTCATCGATAAAGTCATAAAGCAGCTGAGCTTTGGCAGTATTATGTGTTTCCATGGCTTTTACACCGCCATTTTGCTCAAGCCATTCAAATACTTCAGCTGCTAAATACCATGCAAAAGTCGGTGGAGTGTTAAACATACTGCCTTGTTTTGCTTCAAGGGCGTAATCCAAAATACCTGGCTTAGCTAGCCCTTCACGCTCAAGTAGCGTTTTACGAACAATTACGATAGCAATACCCGATGGGCCGATATTCTTTTGAGCACCTGCGTAGATTAAATCAAATTGATTAACGTCAATTTCGCGCGATAGAATAGTCGACGACATATCGGCGACAATCGGTGCTGTTGGGTGACTGGGTACATCAAAAATCTCTAGACCATCTACAGTTTCATTTGGGCAGTAATGAATATATGCAGCATCGGCTGGTAAAACCCAATCGACTACCTGCTTAATAGAAAATAAACCGTTATCATCATTACGTACGTCAATTGTGTGAGTTTGAGTAAACTTATCGGCTTCGCTAGTTGCACTTTTTGACCACACGCCATTTTCACAATAAACTGCTTTTTTACCGTTAACATGAAGGTTTAAAGGTACGGCACTGAATTGACCTCGACCACCACCGTGCATAAATAGCACTTCAAACTCGTCACTTATATTCATTAAACGACGCAGGCTGGCTTCACATTTAGCGGTTAATGCTAAAAATTCATGACTACGATGACTTATTTCCATCACCGATACACCAAGACCTTGCCAGTTTAAAAACTCTTTTTGCGCTTTTTGCATGACTGCCGGTGGTAACATTGCAGGGCCTGCACAAAAATTATATATACTCATTACCTTTTCCTCATTCCAGTAATTTAACTTGAATTAAACTAATTTAATTTTTTTCAACTACATAAAAAAAGCGGCCAAGGCCGCTTTTTTCAATCTAATTATTCTGAAGGAGGATTGTCATCCGCCACTTCATCAATAACTGTATCTACTGTTTCAACGTCTTCGATATCAACCAAGTCACTTTCAGTCACTTCAATCTCTTCTATACGTTGTAAACCAACTACTTGCTCTTCGTCAATAGTTCTGATCAAAATAACACCTTGGGTGTTACGTCCAACCGTGGAAACTTCATTAACGCGAGTACGTACTAAGGTACCACGATTCGAAATAATCATTATTTCGTCGTTGTCATCAACCTGTACAGCACCAACAACGGCACCATTACGCTCACTCACCTTAATTGATACAACACCTTGTGTTGCACGACTCTTAGATGGGTAGTCTTCAAGTTGAGTACGCTTACCGTAACCATTTTCTGTCACTGTTAATATTGCACCGTCATTCTTTGGTACAATCAGTGATACAACACGTTGATCGTCTGGCATCTTAATACCACGAACACCCGTTGCAGTACGACCCATAGGACGTACACCTTTGAAGCGAATCTCAGGCTTACCTTCTTCATCAAGAACAGGGTTACCATTTTCATCAACGACAGCTGTTTCTTCAGCCTCTTTAAAGCGTACAACTTTACCCGCATCAGTGAACAACATAATTTCGTTGCTACCATCGGTAATATCAACACCAATTAAGCTATCACCTTCGTTTAAGTTAACGGCAATAATACCGCTAGCACGTTGACGGCTGTATGCAGTCAATGGTGTTTTCTTAACCGTACCAAATGCTGTCGCCATAAAGATGTACTTATCATCTTCATAATCGCGTACTGGCAGGATTGCAGTAATACGTTCATCTGCTTCAAGTGGTAATAAGTTAACAATTGGCTTACCGCGCGCTGCGCGACTTGCAAGTGGTAACTGATACACTTTAAGCCAATATAATCGACCCGCTGTAGAGAAACAAAGAATAGTATCGTGCGTATTGGCAACCAATAAACGTTCAATGAAATCTTCATCTTTCATCTTAGTTGCTGATTTACCTTTACCACCACGACGCTGCGCTTCGTAATCAGTTAATGCTTGATACTTAACGTATCCTTCGTGTGACAAGGTCACAACCACGTTTTCTTCGTTGATTAAATCTTCAAGGCTTATATCGTGTGCTGCAGCATTTATTTCAGTGCGGCGCTCATCACCATATTGCTCTTTAATTTCAACGAGCTCATCACGAATAACTTCCATTAAACGCTCTGGATTTGCCAAAATGAATAATAACTCGGCAATCAACTCAAGTAATGATTGATATTCGGTAAGAATTTTTTCGTGTTCAAGACCAGTAAGTTTATGTAAACGTAAGTCTAATATTGCTTGAGCTTGTTGCTCAGAAATATAGTACTGACCATCACGAATACCAAGCTCGCTTGCTAACCAATCTGGGCGTGCCACGTTGTCTTCGCCTGCTTTATCAAGCATGGCTTTAACATTACCTAATTCCCATGGACGCGCTGTTAATGCAACTTTTGCTTCAGCAGGTGTTGGCGACTTACGAATAAGTTCGATAATTGGGTCAATGTTAGCCAGTGCAATCGCTAAACCTTCTAGCGTATGCGCACGGTCGCGGGCTTTGCGTAAATCAAATACCGTACGACGGGTAACAACTTCACGGCGGTGAATAATAAACTCTTCAAGCATTTCTTTTAAGTTGAAACACTTAGGTTGGTTATTAATTAACGCAACCATATTCATACCAAACACAGTTTGTAACTGAGTTTGTGAATAAAGGTTGTTTAAAATAACTTCACCTACGTCACCACGTTTGATCTCGATAACGATACGCATACCGTCTTTATCTGATTCATCACGTAATGCGCTGATCCCTTCAATTTTTTTATCTTTAACTAACTCGGCGATTTTTTCAATCAAACGTGCTTTGTTAACTTGGTAAGGGATTTCATGAACAATAATGGTTTCGCGACCCGTCTTTTCATCGGTTTCGATGTCAGCACGCGCACGCATGTACACTTTACCACGACCGGTTTGATAAGCTTGTTCAATGCCTTTTTTACCGTTAATAATCGCCGCAGTTGGGAAATCAGGCCCAGGAATGTAATCCATTAACTCCGTAATGGTCAATTCAGGGTTTTGAATAAGCGCTAAACAGCCATTCACGACTTCTGTTAAGTTATGTGGCGGAATATTTGTTGCCATACCAACCGCAATACCCGATGAACCATTAACTAACAGGTTAGGTATTTTAGTGGGTAACACATCAGGAATTTGCTCTGTGCCATCGTAGTTAGGCACAAAATCAACCGTTTCTTTTTCAAGATCGGCTAATAATTCGTGCGACATTTTTGCCATACGTACTTCTGTATAACGCATTGCCGCTGCTGAATCACCATCAACCGAACCAAAGTTACCCTGACCATCTACTAGCATGTAACGCAGTGAGAATGGCTGAGCCATACGTACGATGGTGTCATAAACTGCACTGTCGCCGTGTGGGTGGTATTTACCGATTACGTCACCGACCACACGGGCCGATTTTTTGTAAGGCTTGTTCCAGTCATTACTAAGCTCGTTCATTGCAAACAAAACGCGGCGGTGAACAGGTTTTAAACCGTCACGTACGTCTGGTAATGCACGTCCTACAATTACACTCATGGCGTAATCTAAGTAGGAGTTTTTTAACTCGTCTTCAATATTGACTGGCAGAATTTCATTGGCGAGATCAGTCATTTGATATCACATTCCTTCAGTATCAGCTCTTAACAACCCAGTATTAGGTATTAAGAGTGTTTGTTATTATTTCTAAGTAACCATGCTATCACAATTAATTTTAATTTACAGGCGCAAAACTTTGCGATTTATCAATTTAGGCCTATATAATGGCCTCAGATTGACGAGGAAGTATTTTATGACCGAACATCAAAATGTAGATAACGCAGAAATAGCAAAGTTTGAAGCCATCGCAGAGCGTTGGTGGGATTTAGAAGGCGAATTTAAGCCGCTTCACGAAATTAATCCATTACGATTAGATTTCATCGCAGACAAAACCAAAGGATTATTTAATAAAGAAACCCTCGATGTAGGATGTGGTGGTGGCATTTTAAGTCACAGCATGGCGCGAATGGGCGCAAACGTAACTGGTATCGATATGGGGCAAGAGCCTTTAACTGTCGCCAAGTTACACAGCTTAGAAACAAGTGTCCCCGTTGAGTATATAAAAGTACCTGCAGAGCAGTTTGCAGATGAGCACCCTGAGCGCTTTGATGTGATCACTTGTATGGAAATGTTAGAGCACGTCCCCGACCCTGCTTCTATTATTCATGCGGTCGCTAAATTAGCAAAACCTGGGGCCGATGTTTTTTTCTCTACTCTTAATAAAACCCCAAAAGCTTACTTATACGCTATTGTCGGTGCAGAAAAACTGTTAAAAATGGTCCCAGAGGGTACCCATGACCATAAAAAGTTTATTAAACCTGCGCAATTAATTGCATGGGCAGAGCAAGCTGGCTTAAAAGTACGTGCCAGTGCTGGTTTAAGTTACAACCCGCTTTCTAAGCAATACACAATGAATGATGATGTAAGCGTAAATTATATGCTGCATTTTGAGAAGTTAGTGTAATGGCAAGCTCTCAAACCCCCATTGCCCTAATGGAATATCAAGCATTGCTGTTTGACTTAGATGGCACTTTACTCGATACCGCTGATGATTTAGGCGCCGCACTAAACACCGTGCTGCAAAATCATCAACAACCCCAAGTGGGCAGTGATATATATCGACCCGCAGCTTCAAACGGTGCTGCCGCTTTATTGGCTGCTGGTTTTAAAGAAAGCTGGGCGCAACAACCGCAAGAGCAACTTTTACATGAGCTAGTTACGCAATACGCTGCCAACATTGCCACCCATACCCAATGTTTTGTAGGAATAGAGCAATTACTAATCGCACTTGATAACAAAGCAATCCCTTGGGGAATTATGACCAATAAGCCCGGATTTTTAACTGATCCTTTAGTCAAGGCGATTCCTGCATTAAAAAATGCACGTATTGTGGTGAGCGGTGATACCTTAGCTGAATCTAAGCCCTCACCCCTTCCTTTACTGTATTGCGCTGAGCAAATGAGTGTAGATCCTTCGCGTTGCTTATATATAGGTGATGCGCAGCGTGACATTCAAGCAGGTAAAGCAGCCAATATGCACACCGCAACCGCACTATGGGGATATGTACCGAGTGTTGACGAGGCATTGGCTTGGAATGCGGATTTTAATTGGCACAGTCCTATAGATGCATTTAACCACATATAGTGTCATGTTAATTAATAAACACTACATATTGTGATTGTGTTAGTTTTTACGCAAAGCTTGATGATAAAAAAAGCAGACAAAATTTATTTTTAAAAAGCGTAAATTTAATCTTTCCTTAGTTGATTTTTACAAATTTCAACTTAACCGAATGATCAAAGGTTAATGCCTACTAACACAATTGCGTTATCCCAACGTTATCCACAATGAGAGCGGTTTCTGTCCCTTGCAAAAGATCCCAGACCACACTATCTTGTGATCTCTAATTTGAACAACACCAGATATTGTGGCTAAATGTTATTCAATTAAATTCACCAAACCGGTGAAAATAACAATAAACGAATAGGCACTGCGCTTTTTTAGGTGCACGCATTGGTCAAAAATATTTAATTCCCAAGGAATACAGGCAAAGCTATGAACCAACAGTTATCTGTAAGCAAACGTGACGGTCGTAAAGAGCCACTCGATCTTGATAAGATCCATCGCGTTATTGAATGGGCCGCCGAAGGTTTAAATAACGTTTCGGTTTCACAAGTTGAACTTAAATCGCATATTCAATTTTATGACGGTATTCGTACTAAAGACATCCACGAAACGATTATTAAAGCTGCTGCGGATCAGATTTCTAAAGAATCGCCTGATTATCAGTACCTTGCTGCTCGTTTAGCTGTATTCCATTTACGTAAAAAAGCCTATGGCCAGTTTGAGCCACCGCGTCTTTTTGACCATGTTACTAACATGGTTGAACAAAAACGCTACGATGCACATTTACTTGTTGATTACACAGAGCAAGAATTAGATGAGCTAGATGCGTACTTAGATCATTCTCGCGATCTTAACTTTAGCTACGCAGCAGTAAAACAGCTTGAAGGTAAATACCTAGTTCAAAACCGTGTAACGGGTGAAATTTACGAAAGCGCGCAGTTTTTATATATCTTAGTGGCTGCAAGCTTATTCTCTGATTACCCTCGTGATACACGTATTGATTACATCAAACGTTTTTATGATGCGGTTTCATTATTTAAAATTTCTTTACCTACGCCAATTATGTCGGGCGTACGTACACCAACACGCCAGTTTAGCTCATGTGTACTTATTGAGTGTGGCGATAGCCTAGACTCAATTAATGCTACATCATCAGCAATTGTTAAATACGTTTCTCAACGTGCTGGTATTGGTATTAATGCAGGTCGTATTCGTGCATTAGGTAGCCCTATTCGTAACGGTGAAGCGTATCACACTGGCTGTATTCCGTTTTATAAGCACTTTCAAACAGCGGTTAAAAGCTGTTCGCAAGGCGGTGTACGTGGTGGCGCAGCAACCCTTTTCTACCCGCTTTGGCATTTAGAAGTTGAAAACTTATTAGTGCTTAAAAACAACCGTGGCGTTGATGATAACCGCGTACGTCACTTAGATTACGGCGTACAGTTTAATAAACTCATGTACTCACGTTTAATTAAAGACGATTACATTACGTTATTCAGCCCCTCTGACGTGCCTGGCCTTTACGATGCATTTTTTGAAGACCAAGACGAGTTTGACGCGCTATATGTAAAATATGAGCAAGACGAGTCAATTCGTAAAAAACGAATTAAAGCGATTGAACTGTTCTCTATGTTTGCTCAAGAACGTGCTAGCACGGGTCGTATTTACTTACAAAACGTTGACCACTGTAATACACACAGTCCGTTTATCTCAAAAGTGGCTCCGATCCGTCAATCTAACTTATGTTTAGAAATTGCGTTACCAACTAAGCCTCTTAGCAACGTGAATGATGAAGAAGGTGAAATTGCACTTTGTACATTATCTGCGTTTAACTTAGGCGCGATTGAGTCTTTAGATGAACTAGAAGAGTTAGCTGAGCTTGCAGTACGCGCACTTGATAACCTACTTGATTTCCAAGACTACCCAGTACCTGCAGCTAAAAATGCAACCATGGGACGTCGTACGCTAGGCATAGGCGTTATTAACTACGCATACTACCTAGCTAAAAACGGTAAGCGTTATTCAGATGGCAGCGCAAATGCGCTTACGCACAGAACATTTGAAGCAATTCAGTACTACCTAATGAAGGCATCTAACGAACTTGCTAAAGAGCGTGGTGCCTGTCCAAAATTTAACGAAACAACGTACTCACAAGGTATTATGCCAACCGATACGTACAAGCGTGATTTAGATAAAATTTGTGATGAACCACTTCATCTTGATTGGGATACGTTACGTGCCAGCATTAAAGAGCACGGTATGCGTAACTCAACACTGAGCGCATTAATGCCATCAGAAACATCATCGCAAATATCTAATGCAACCAATGGCATTGAGCCACCGCGTGGCCATATTAGTGTTAAAGCAAGTAAAGACGGTATTTTAAAACAAGTTGTCCCTGAGTACGAACGCCTTAAAGATAGCTATGAGTTACTGTGGGATATCCCATCTAACGATGGTTACTTACAATTAGTGGGCATAATGCAGAAATTTATCGACCAAACGATTTCAGCAAATACTAATTATGATCCAAATAAATACGAAGGCGGTAGAGTACCTATGAAAGTCTTACTAAAAGACTTACTTGGTGCCTACAAGCTAGGTGTTAAAACGCTGTACTACCATAACACCCGTGATGGCGCATCAGACGCACAAGAAGACGCTCCAGAAGTGGATGATGATGATTGTGCAGGCGGCGCGTGTAAAATTTAATAGTTAAACTTAAAGCGGGCGCCTTGCCCGCTTTGTCCTGATAGTTTTAGTGATAGTTTTTTGAGTGATAAACATGTCTTATACTACTTTTAGCAGAAATCATAATAACCAAATGCAAGAGCCAATGTTTTTTGGTCAAACCGTTAACGTGTCACGTTACGATCAACAAAAATACCCTATTTTTGAAAAGCTGATTGAAAAACAATTGTCTTTCTTTTGGCGTCCTGAAGAAGTAGACGTAAGTAAAGATCGTTTAGACTTTCAAGCACTTCCTGACCACGAAAAGCATATCTTTTTAAGTAACTTAAAATACCAAACTTTGCTTGATAGTGTTCAAGGCCGTTCGCCTAACGTTGCACTATTGCCAATTGTGTCAATTCCTGAGCTTGAAACATGGATTGAAACATGGGCGTTTAGTGAAACCATTCACAGCCGTTCATACACACATATTATTCGTAATGTAACTCAAGCCCCTGAACTCATTTTTGACGACATTGTTAGCAATGACAAAATTAGTGAACGTGCCGATGCCGTAACCACTTATTACGACGATTTAATTAACTCGGTGTCGCTTTACAACCTGTACGGTGAAGGCAAACATGACATTAATGGTGAAACCGTTGTGGTTAATTTATTTGAGCTGAAAAAGAAATTGTATCTGGCGATGATGTCAGTGAACATTCTTGAAGCTATTCGCTTTTATGTCAGCTTTGCGTGTTCATTTGCGTTTGCCGAGCGTGAGCTAATGGAAGGCAATGCTAAAATTATTAAGCTTATTGCCCGTGATGAAGCGCTTCACCTTTCAGGCACTCAGCATATTTTAAATATTATGCAAGATGGCAAAGACGACCCTGAAATGGCAATTGTTGCTGCACAGTGCCGTGAAGAAGCAATCAAGATGTTTGTTGACGCTGCAGAGCAAGAAAAAGAATGGGCAGAGTACCTGTTTAAAGATGGTTCAATGATTGGCTTAAATAAGCATATTTTATGTCAGTATGTTGAATACATTACCAATGCACGCATGACTGCTATTGGTTTACCAGCACAGTTTGATAATAACAGTAATCCGATTCCATGGATCAACTCATGGCTTGTTTCTGATAACGTGCAAGTTGCTCCACAAGAAGCGGAAATTAGCTCATACCTTGTAGGTCAAATTGATTCACAGGTTGATGCTGCTGAATTTGGTGACTTTGATTTATAATGACTGATAGAACCACTGCAAGTGTCACGCTTGCAGATAACAGCCAGTGCTTAGATTTTACCGCTGGCTGCCCTTCTCTTTTACACTGCTTAGAATCGAATAAAATTGATGTTGCTTACCAGTGCCGTGAGGGATATTGTGGTGCGTGTCGTGCAACACTTGTCTCTGGTGAAGTTAATTACAATGAAGAGCCGCTGGCCTTTGTGCGTGATGGTGAAATACTGTTGTGTTGCTGCAAGCCCAATGGTGATATCAGTATTAATTTAAAGTAACTAGCAAACCACACAGTATAATGCCAAACAGCTCGCTTTATTCACTTACCTTTTTCTGCAATTATTACTCAAGTAATCGCGATTATAGCCGTGTTATTTACTCTGAATAAGCAGCAGGTACAAATCGGTAATGACCCGTAATTGTATAAGCAAAAAGCATATCGCTCATTTCAGGTCCGCGACCAATATTGTGCACAATAAGCGGGTGACCACTGTCCTGCGCAATTTGATTAACGACCATACCTATGTGCGGTAAATTGCCTGGCAGCATCCAAGTGACTATGTCACCGGTTTTATAATCTGCTGCATTAAGCGATTTAGTTAACACTTGAGCATGGCGCTCAAAGTAAACCTGTAAGTTAGGTACACGTCGATGATCAATGTTTTTATCTGGCTTGGTTAATCCCCAAATACGCTTAGAAGGATATGCGCGAAAATTGGCCTGCATGTCTTCATGTACTAACTTTTGTAAATCAATACCAAGCTGTCGATACGACCTAATTATAACATCAGTACACACACCAATATTATCGGGCACATCGCCACCAGGGTATTCAAGCCTATGATAGGCGCCATCGTAAGTTACTTGTTGCGTTGTTCTGTGGATCAATGCATTGACGATATCGTCATCAAAAGAGCTCGCCTGCACATCAAGGGCAGATAAAGCTAGTAAATAGAGCACAAAGCGCGACATATAAATTCCTTTTATAATATTTATTAACTAAAGCTGTTGAGTAATATAGTCAGGAATATTAAATTTATTTCCATTGCTGGTAAAGTGTGCATCAAGTTTATAGGCCATTTTTTCAAGCGGAGCATCATTGTAACCACAGGTTTGGATTTCATTGATGTAGCGCATAATAAAAGCGTGAGCACCGAGCTCGCGCCATTGAACTACATGAGCCAGCTCATGAAAATGCACTCTTAAATTACGCGCAACATGAGGTAATATGTAATAAGTGTTTTTATAGGTGATCCCTGCTACATCCATGTCAATAAAATCGCTTAAACCAATTTCACGTAAACCAGCAAAGTCAGGCTTGGGAATGTGTTCAACAACCACATAAAATGCAGTTTTCAAAAATTCATGCGGGTAAAAGCCAGCAAATTCGCTAGCAAATGTATCACAGCATATTCTTTGATGAACATACTCGCTATTCGTTTTATCAATCCATTGTTCTATTTGCGCTAGCATTTTTTCTCCAAAAAATTTGCTTAGTGACTTAACTTAAGCATAAACATTTAATGACGCAGAATTTGCTTTTATCAATAAAAAAGCGCCAATGGTATTATTACTGACGCTTATTATTAATAATGGCTATAAAGTTGCCTAGCCTTCTTCTTCAACCAATGATTCTAATAACTCATGGATCTCTGATTTTAATTCTTTGTCTTCAATTTTATTCGCACTGATTTTAGCATCTTGCAGATTTTTAATTGCCGCTTCTTTATCACCCAGCTCAAGCTGTAAAGTAGCCATAGAAAAGGCAACAGACGACATATGATCTTTGTTATTAATTTCTATCGACTTCTGTAACGCTTTTTCGTAAGTCTCGATAGCTTCTTCTAGCTCTACGGTGAAATCAGCCAATGTTTCCCACTGAACAGGGTGATCTTTCGCTGTATTTTCGTTTTCAATACAAATAGCTTTTAGCTCAGCATATAAAGATTCAAACTGTTTAGTATCATTTTTATTAGCCGCTGCCATCAGCTTTTCCGCCAAATCGTGAACCGCTTTGTATACTTTAGTATTCATAATTAATTGCTACCTTATTAACGCGCCTTTTTTGATTTATTAAAGGCATCGTATTGGAAATATATTCCCTAATAGTACATTATTATTAAGCGCTGCGTTGTTACAAAAGTATTATAAGCGATAAAAACAGAGGTTTAATTTAAAAAACTGGATATTACAGTGCTACACTTAACGCTTAATTTAAGTCGCAATAGTAAATACCTACCCTATGCAAAATTGCAATCAATGCGGTAAATGCTGCACTAAATATGGTGCGGCAGATTTAGATACAAATCAGGATGAAATTGAAATGTGGGCGTTATTCAACCCAGAAATATTTCAATATGTTAAAAACGATCAGTTATGGTTTGATCCCAAAACAGGCGAGCAATTAACGCAATGCCCATTTTTAGTACTTAGCAGTAAAAAATATCCACAAGAAAAAGATAAATATACATGCAGTATTTACCATGACCGTCCTCAAGATTGCCGACACTACCCAAGCTTAATTTCAGAAATGATAAACGATGACTGTGAAATGCTTGAACCAATCGATAAACAAAATCCTTTCAAAGCACAAAAAAAGTTAGACATACTGATGATAGACAGCCGCTCCTAAATTTAACTGTAATAATACCGTGCTAAATTAAATTTATCGCTCTCTTGTGTTATTCAACGCAAAATTAAAAGTTATAGTATAACATTGTTGATGATGCCATTTTGTAGTGTTATATTATATCACAACATAACAACCACGATTCGAAGTAATTATGACAAAGTTAACACTCATATCCTCAGCGCTACTGTCTGTTTTGTGTTCTAACTCTGCCCTAGCAGCAACGATTAACGGCACAGTAACAGATTCAAAAAAACAACCTATTGCTAATGCAACTATTCATGTTCACGGAAAATCACAAAGCGTGAAAAGCAATGAACAAGGTCAATTTAGTATCGACATAGATGCTAAAAGCCAATTACACATTAGTAAAGATAACTACATCGATTCACGTATATCGCTTGAGAATGTAGACGATACAATTACTGTTACATTAAAGCCGTCTTCGGTTGAAACTGTCGTTGTGTATGCCTCAGCCCTGCATAAAAATAGTTTAGAAATGATTTCACCTGTGAGCGTACTATCAGGGGATGAACTAAAAAATAAAGCGAAACCGACCCTAGGTGAAACACTTAAAGGAATACCAGGAGTAAACGCGAGTTATTTCGGCCCTGTCTCTTCAAGTCCGATTATTCGTGGCCTAGGTGGTCCTCGTGTTAAAATTACTCAAAACGGTTTAGATAGCAGTGATGCATCACGTATTGGTCCAGATCACGCAACATCAAGTGATAGCTTAGCCGCTGAACAAATTGAAGTACTACGAGGCCCAAGCACCCTACTATATGGCTCTGGTGCGATTGGCGGTGTAGTAAATGTGGTTGATAACCGTATTCCAACCAATAATATTGACGCACTCTCGGGAGCGGCACAATACACACACGATACCGTTTCAAATGCGAACACTTATGCGGCAAAATTAGAAACAGGCAGCAATAATTTTAATTTTCATTTTGATGGCACCAAACGCAGTGGTGATGACTATCAAACGCCTCGCTTTAACCTACCGGATGAACATGAAGAAGGTGAAGTACACATTGAGGGCGATGAAGAAACAGCCACTTCAGTTGAAAATACCTTTATCGACAGTGAAACAGTAAACTTTGGTACCAGCTATGTCGGTGAGCATTTAACTGTTGGCTTTTCATACGGCAATATTGAAACAGATTATGGCATTCCTGGGCATTCACATGATCACGGTCACGCCCATGAAGAAGAAGGCGATCATGAAGCGCACGCAGATGAAGAACACGCAGAAACTCCCGTTTATGCTCATTTAGAGCAAGATCGTTGGCAAGGACTGGTAAGTTATGCATTTCATGATAACTGGATTGAATCGATTAATCTTCGTCTTGGCTATACCGACTATACGCACAGTGAAATTGAAGATGGCGCGATTGGCACCACGTTTAGTAACGAAACCACAGAAGCACGTTTAAATGTAGAGCATCAGTTAGGCCAATGGCATGATTGGCTATCACTATAGTGAATCTGATTACGATGCAATTGGCGAAGAAGCGTTTACGCCTGCAAGTGTCACTACCACTCATGCGTTATATCTACTTGAAGAACGCACATTTGGCGATGTCACCGTAGAGCTTGGCGCCCGCCTAGAAGATTATGATATCAAAAGTGATGTAGATACACATCAGCACAGCCATGATGAACAACCTGTATCAGCAGATGAGACTATTAACTACACCCAAAGCTTTACTAATGTAAGTGCCTCAGCCGGTGCGATTTGGGAGTATATGCCAAGTCACAACCTAGCCGTTAGCTTATCACATTCAGAGCGTGCGCCACTTTCAGCTGAATTACTCTCTAATGGTTTGCATTTTGCCACAGGTACTTATGAGCTTGGCTTGGGCTATCATATTGAAGGGGCAGAAGCGCATTTTGAACCTGAAGAAATTAAACAAGAGACCTCAACCAATCTTGATATTAGTTTACGTCGTTTTAGCGGTGACTTTGGCTACACCGTCAACTTTTTCTATAACGATATTAAAAACTTTTATTATCAACAAAACACCGGATTAGTGTTTGATGAAATGGATGGTTTTGAACCTGCTGCAAATGGACACAGCGATGCAATTGATGTTTATCAATTTACCAGTAAAGATGCGCAGCTTTATGGTTTTGAATTTGATGCACATTATCAAATAAACCCCAGCGCCATGGTAAAAGTATTTGGTGACTCTACTCGCGCCAAACTAAAAGATAATGAAGGTAATTTACCACGTATCCCTGCCAATAAATTGGGCTCAGAACTACAATATACCCTAGGTAATGCGCAATTTACCTTAACAGGAACCCATTACTTTGAGCAAAATGATATTAGTGCTTACGAAACGGCAACGGATGGCTATACATTAATTGATTTACAAGCTAATTATCAGCTTGATTTAGGTGCCGTTGATACGCAGCTATACCTAAGTGTTGATAATATAACTGATGAGCTTGGTTTCGTGCATAGTTCATTTATTAAAGATACGGCACCTCTTCCTGGGCGTAACTTCCAATTAGGCGTTAGAGGCTACTTTTAAAACGCGCTCATTTTTAATCAGACAATAAAAAACCGCATTCGTAATAATGAATGCGGTTTTTTTACAACTAAATTCTAATTAAAGAATTGCGTGTAACTCAACGTCAAATACTAGAGTTGAGTAAGGTGCGATTGCAGCACCGGCACCACGTTCACCATAAGCAAGCTCATGAGGAACATATAAACGCCATTTAGTACCTACTTGCATCATTTGTAATGCTTCAGTCCAACCTTTGATCACGCCACCTACTGGGAATTCAGCAGGTTGACCGCGCTCGTATGAGCTATCAAAAACAGTACCGTTTACTAAAGTACCGTGGTAATCAACACGTACTGTAGACTCTGCAGTTGGCTTTTCACCTTCACCTGTTGCAAGTACTTCGTACTGAAGACCTGACTCAGTAACTGTAATTTCAGGACGTTTTGCGTTTTCTTCTAAAAATGCAATACCTTCAGCAGCCAATACTTTAGCTTCTTCTTCACGACGAGCTTGGATCTCTTCGTTAATTTTCTCAAATGCAGCTTGGATCTCAGGGATCTCTACTTGAAAAGCACTGCCTGCATACGCATCTTTCATGCCTTCAAATACTGAATTTAAGTTTAAACCTTCAAAAGGGTTAGCCTTAAGTTGCTCACCCATTTGTAAGCCAATACCGTAACTTGCTTTTTCAGCATCTGTAGTAAAATTATCTGACATAATGTGTTATTCACGTTTTGTTAGTTAAAAGACCCGTATATGCTATCACAAAATAAAAGCCGTTTGGGGCTAGTTTTTATTGAGTTTTTCTTTAATTAAACCAATAGCAAAGGTACATACAGGTAAACTGAGCAAAATTCCAACAAGTAAGCTCATCGACAATAATCCAGCCACACCGACCAGTAAAAGAGGCACAGCCACCAAACCGATAATGCCAATGTAAAATGCACCCCACACTGGCCAAAAATGATCGTATTTTGTGATTAAATGCCCGGATAAAAGATTAAATCCGATGCCATATAAGAAAGTCATCATCAGCGCATTATTTGGGTATGCATCAATGGCCATTTTTTGTAATAACGATATGGCACTTTGGTAACAATAACCAAACACAGTCCATAGCAGGATGTGCTTGAGTAAACGTTTAGAAAAGGATAACTCCGGGGACTGTGACATAATAAAGCTCCAGATAGCAAAAAACCGCCAATAAGGCGGTTTTTTAAATAATGGTGGAGAGATAGGGATTTGAACCCTAGAGGGGCTATAAACCCCTGCCGGTTTTCAAGACCGGTGCATTCGACCACTCTGCCATCTCTCCGTACGGCGCGCATAATAAGATCATACGCTTAGCTTGTAAAGCCCTATTTTACTAAAACCGGTTAAATAGTTAAATATTAATCAGGATAGTCATAAACCCTAGTAATATTGTTTAGGTCTGCGGGCAATCCAAGAACATACTAAACACACCAGTAAGCTGGCAGTTAAAAATGCAATACTTTGAAATATTAAATCGAAGCGGTTTAAATCATCACTTGGGATCACAACTAACACAAACGAAGGTAGGACGGTGAATAATAGAACATAGCAGCATATTTTAAAGGCTCTGCCAAAATCAAATCGTCGAGACTGTTGCATCCACCATGTTAGCAGTACTAGGACACCCATCGCAGTTGCAGCAATAAAGTGAGCTGCTTGTGTATTCATTGCAACATAAAATGTCGCAAGCGCGCCAACAACACCCCAGATTGACCAAGCAAACCAGTTTTCTTTTTCACGTAAAAATAAATTTCCCATCATTTTCGTCTTCTTTATCGTTATTATTGGTAAGACTTTCCATACATTAACAAAAAACAACCGATTAAAAAACAAACTGAAGAAGATTTATTGCGTATGGTGCTTCCGTGCGCTTCTCGCAGCTACAATATTAACCGCGGTAGTGTAACACGATTAACTTAATGAATTATGACTATATTGAATATAAAAAGTTCATCCTATTGCTACAAAAACTAAAAAAGTTTTCTGGTTTATGGCGCGGTGACTTTTTACACTCAACTGCTGGCGTCCCTAAGTACAAATAACCCACTATTTCATCATCATCATTTAAGTTAAGCGCGTGTTTAACACTGGGGCTTTGTGCAAAGTAACCTGTGCGCCAAATACCGCCAAGCCCTTGTGCAAATGCGGCTTGTTGCATAGCCAGCACGCCACAGCCTGCACTTTGAACTTGTTCTATTCTTGGTACTTTTGGATGTTGTTGATATTTTGCAATGGCAATAATGATCATGGGTGCTCTAAGGGGTAACTCTTTAGCACGATTAATTACTTTTTCAGCTTGCTGCTCGGCCAAAGCGCTTTGATAATAAATTTCACCTAACTTATGACGTGCATCCCCTTGAACAATAATATATTGCCAAGGCGCAATACAGCCATGATCAGGAACTCTGAGCCCAGCCTGCTGAATAATGTTTAGTTGTTCTTCATTAGGGCCTGGCTCTGTCAGTTTTGCATCTGACTGGCGGGTTAATAAAAGCTCAATAGCATCCATTATAATTACTCAAAAGACAAAACAATAGCATACCATTGAAACCCTTAGGTTAAAATATAATGGGCACCCCGCTGTTATTATTTGCTTATCAAGAAAGTACCTAGGTTAAAAAAGTACACAAATAATATCGCAACCCAAATAGCCGTGTATTTGTGCCATTACAAAGTGGCGCTCGCCTTTTGCGTGTAAATAATTAGGTCGAACTAATGAGAGGCTTTATCGATTTAATTTTGCCAGTTAAGCGTTGTAGCCAAGGCACCATTGAAAATCGCAATAGCGTATTTATTAGCTATACAAGGAATGGGGTAAGGTAAAAAACAACAATATAAGGGTCTGATTAAAAGTTAACTATCTTTAAAAAATAATCAGACCCGTGTACTTACTTAAATTGCATATTAAATACTGCGTGCAACTTGTAAAGCTTCAAATATAGCGCGCTTGGCATCAATAGCAGCAGCGAGTTTAGCGCCACCAATAACATGAACCTTGGCATTCTCTGCTTGTGCCTTAAATAGCTCGTCGTTAGACACTTGACCAATACAGGCAATAACCGTATCGACTGGCAGTACTTGCGTTTCGCCAGCAACACTAATGGTTAGGCCGTTTTTATCAAAACGATGGTATTGGCAATTGGCAATTTGTTTAACACCATGTTGTTTAGCAACTTGACGATGGATCCAACCGGTTGTTTTACCTAAGTCACCACCAAAGCGCCCTTCACTGCGTTTTAGCATATAGAGTTGACGTTCATCTTTATGCGGCTGAGGTTCACACTCTATGCCCCATTGGGTTTTAAAGTCGCTGATGCTTTGTGATTTATGTTCGCTTAAAAATGCCACCATATCAAAACCTATACCGCCTGCGCCTAATATAGCAATAGAATTACCCAGCTCTACTTCACCGCGTATAACTTCATCGTAAGCAAATACACGCTTATTATCGCTGCATTTAATCGTAGCTTCACGTGGTCTTACACCCGTGGCAAATACCACATCATCAAACTCAGCTAGCATACTGTCACTAAATGCTTTACCTAATTCAATGGTTACATTTAAACGCTTAAGTTCATTACTAAAGTAAGCCAATGTATGGTTAAAGTCTTCTTTACCTGGTATTTGCATGGCTAAATTAAACTGCCCACCCATATGCTGCTTTTGGTCAATAAGCGTTACATTGTGACCTTTTTGCGCTAAGTAACAACTTGAAGAAAGCCCAGCAGGACCCGCTCCAACCACTAATACATTTTTAGCTGTTGCGGCTTTTTCTAGAGGGTAATCAAGTTCAAAACCCGCTTGTGGGTTAACTAAGCACGTGGCACGTTTACCTTTAAATACGTGGTCTAAACAGCCCTGATTACATCCAATACAAACATTAATATGGTCAGAGCGCTTGGCTTGGTATTTATTAAAAAACTCAGGATCGGCAAGTAAAGGACGCGCCATAGAGATTAAATCAGCTTCACCCGCCGTTAAAATATCATTGGCAATTTCTGGTGTATTAATGCGGTTTACCGCAATAACAGGCACGCTAATAACATCTTTCAACCGCTTTGACGCTTCTTTAAATGCGCCTGGGGGTACCATGCTTGCAATTGTCGGTACTCGAGCTTCATGCCAACCAATGCCAGTATTAAAAATATCAACACCTGCTTTTTCAAGTGCAATAGCTTGTTGTGTTACTTCCTCAGGAGTTGAGCCATTCGGAATTAAATCGATAACAGACAGTCTAAAAATAATTAGAAATTTATCTGAAACTTTAGCTCTTACTGCTTTTACAATCTCAACAGCTAAACGCATTCTGTTTTCAAGACTGCCACCAAACTCATCGTCTCGTTTGTTTGTATGCGGTGCCATAAATTCATTAATTAAGTAACCTTCAGAGCCCATCACCTCAACGCCATCGTAACCTGCTTTTTCTGCTAAATATGCAGAGTGCGCAAAATCTTTAATGGTTTTTTTAATTGAACTTAAAGACATAGCCTTAGGTTTATAAGGGTTGATCGGTGCTTTTATAGCACTTGGGGCTTGATTGAATGGATGATAAGCATAGCGCCCAGCATGCAATAACTGCAGGCAAATTTTACCACCATGTTGATGAACAGTTTGCGTATAAGCACGGTGTTTAAAAACATCATAATAACTATTAAATGATGATGAAATAGGCGTTAACTTGCCGCGAAGATTAGGGCTATATCCCCCCGTAATGAGCATTGCTGTGCCACCTTTAGCACGTGCTTCATAAAAAGCACGTAGGCGTTTACGATTATGCCATCCCTCTTCGAGGCCGGTATGCATTGATCCCATTACTAAACGGTTGCGTAATTGTGTGTGTTTTAGTTCTAATTTTTGTTCTAACATCCTGTGCCCCAATAACTGGTCTAACCTGTGTGCATTTAGTCAATTCTGCTTTAATGACCAACAATAAGCAATATATGAGCAGATTAAACTTAATAATTTTTTAACTTAAAACCTGTTGACTGCGTTTATCTTGACCAATAGCGTGAGTTAAAAGTAGTGACTACAGCCATAATTTCAGTAATTATTTATCAAATAAACACGTGTTTAATCTCAAGTGTAATTGAATTTATAAATGTTTCGTTACGATTTAGCAGTTAAATTTATTTATATTCTACGCTAAGATGGCAATAACGTTTTAGCTGTACCAATTTAAGGAGCTATTTTGATAGCAAAGGTATTTAAAGGTATATGGACGGGGATCAACTTCTCACGTCGTTTAATACTCAACGTATTGTTTTTATTTTTGGTCGTCATTTTTATCGTATCGGTATCAAGTGACGGTGATAAAATTATTGTCGAAGAGGGCTCTGTTCTTAGACTTAACCTTAATGGCCCTATTGTCGAAGAAAAAACCTATATAGACCCTGTTGAAGCCGCTATTAATGATGCAACGGCCAGTGCTGACTCACCCAGTGAAATATTGCTCGACGATGTAGTTGAAGTAATTAATGAAGCAGCACAAGACTCGCGTATAAGCGCTATTTTGCTTGATTTACAAGAAATGCCAAAAGCACATTTAAATAAGCTCAAACAAATTACGCAGGCACTTGAAACATTTAAAGCAACTGGTAAAAAAGTGATTGCCTCAGGGTATTACTACACCCAAGCACAATATTACATTGCCGCGCATGCAGACGAAATTGCGATGCATCCTTATGGTAGCGTGCTTATTGAAGGCTACGGTATGTACCCGCTTTACTTCAAAGACGCATTAGAAAAATTAGAAGTCACTCAGCATATATTCCGTGTAGGAACCTTTAAATCGGCCGTTGAACCGTTTATCAGAAACGATATGTCAGAGGCAGCTAAAGAAGCAAACCGCGTATGGCTTGGTGCTTTATGGAACGAATATAAGCAAGACGTTAGTGCTGTGCGTCCTTTTGATGAGTCAAACTTTGATGAAACAATGGATGTTTATTTAGCTAAAATGCAAGCCGCTAATGGTGATGCCGGTAAGTATGCACTGGATAACCAATGGGTTGATTCATTAAAAACCAATCAGCAAATTCGCCAACAATTAATTGAATTGGTTGGAGAAAATGAAGATGGAAAAACATTCAAACAAGTCTCTTTTGGTGAATACTTAAGTTTAGTAAAACCGCCTATTGAGTTTGATAACCCTATGACTGAAAAAGTCGCTGTTGTAGTTGCTAAAGGCACTATTGTTGATGGTGAACGCCGTGCTGGTGAAATTGGTGGTGATTCAACTGCAGCCCTCCTTCGCAAAGCCCGACTTGATGACAAGGTTAAAGCGGTGGTTTTACGTATAGATTCAGGCGGTGGCAGCATGTTTGCCTCAGAAGTAATTCGTGCTGAAGTACTTGCACTTAAAGCTGCTGGTAAACCCGTTATTGCATCAATGAGCTCAGTAGCTGCATCAGGCGGTTATTGGATTGCATCGGCGGCCAATGAAATTTGGGCAGCGCCGAGTACAATTACCGGTTCAATTGGCGTATTTGGTACCTTTATGACATTTGAAGATACCCTCGCTAAAATAGGCGTGTATTCAGATGGCGTAGCGACCACCGAATTGGCAGGTTTTTCAATCACTCGCCCACTTAACGAGAAAATGGCTAAAGTTATTCAAATGAGTGTTGAAGAAGCGTATGGACGCTTTTTAGATGTGGTTGCGGAGGCACGTAATATGACCCCAGAGCAAGTTGATAAAATTGCCCAAGGTCGGGTATGGATTGCCTCTCAAGCTCAAGAGCTTGGTTTAGTTGATAAACTTGGTAATAAACAAGATGCGATTAAAGCAGCTGCAGAGCTTGCAAAGCTTAACTACTATGACGTTAAAACAATTAAGCAATCGCTTAGCCCACAAGAAAAAATGCTTCAAGATATTTTCGGCAGTGCCGCCGTTAAATCAGTACTTGGGCTTGAAACACAAAAAACAGCAGTATTAGCCAGCCAAGCTAATCTGCAAAGTGTTATTAAACAATTAAGCAGTGAAGTAGAAAACCTAAAAGATTATAACGATCCACAAGGTGTTTATGCCCGCTGTTTAGAGTGTACAGTTGCACAATAGTGCCTTAACAGGCTGTATTGATTAGCAGTTAGCGTTATACTAAGCCCAGTTTTTTACTGGGCTTTTTTATGAAACGTAAACGCATTTATATCGCTTACACTGGCGGTACCATAGGAATGAAAAAATCAATTCGCGGCTATATTCCTGCTGAAGGGTTTTTAACCGAAACCGTGGTTAATAACGCAGAGTTTAATCGTGAAGAAATGCCATTATTTGATATTCATGAATACTGCCCACTTATAGATTCTTCAGATATGTCACCGGCTCATTGGCAACTCATCGCCGATGATATAAAAAGTAAATACCAAGATTACGATGGCTTTGTGGTACTGCATGGTACTGACACTATGGCCTATACTGCATCAGCTCTGTCGTTTATGTTTGAAAACTTAACTAAACCTATTATTGTGACCGGCTCACAAATTCCGCTGTCTCAATTACGCTCAGATGGTCAAGTTAACCTCCTTAATGCCATGTATTTAGCGGCTAACTACCCCATTGCAGAAGTCAGCTTATTTTTTAATAATCAGTTGTTCAGAGGCAATCGTGCAACTAAAGCCCATGCAGATGGGTTTGATGCATTCGCCTCACCTAACTTAGAGCCGCTTGCGCTTTCAGGTATTAATATTCAGCTGATCAAAGGGCAATTAAGCCCGTATGTAGAAAATGAACTCCAAGTTACCCCTATTACACCGCAAGCTATTGGCGTGCTGTATTTATACCCAGGGATCAGCAAAGAAGTAGTAAAAAGCTTAGTTAATGGCAATATTAAAGCCCTCGTACTGCTAAGCTTTGGCGTAGGCAATGCGCCACAAGACCCTGAGTTTTTAGATATTCTGGATGAAGCAAGCAAACGGGGTGTTATCATTACTAATTTAACCCAATGTTTAAAAGGCCAAGTGAACATGGGCGGTTATGCCACGGGTAATGCGCTGTTAAACATAGGCGTGATCAGCGGTTACGATATGACCTTAGAAGCATGCTTAACTAAGCTGCATTACTTGTTTAGTCAAAACCTAGAAATTGAAACAATTCGCCATTTAATGCAAGATAACCTGCGTGGTGAGCTGACCCGTTAAGTAATCAGTTAAGCGAATAACAAAAAAGGACGCTATATAGC
>NZ_BADW01000078.1:0-7667 GCF_000241165.1 Pseudoalteromonas sp. BSi20439 | reverse complement strand
GCATTTTCGTTTCTGTCTGAGTCTCCCCTGACAGCGGCGTGAATAATACGAACCAGCCCCTGCTTCGTCAAGGGCTTTTTTTGTTTTTTTTACAGGTTTTTTTAGTCATCTGACATCGAAAGGTTTAAAATTCCACCTGATTTGTCTATTTTTGAGCTACTTTCTGAATCATCTGATTTTTGCTGCTCGGCTTTTTTGACTCAACGGCTTTCTTTTTCTTTAAAAAAGTTAAATTCAATTTAAGTTTTAATGGTTTGTTCTGCACAAAAACACGAATACATAGCCAACCTATAAATAAAATGGCTAAATTTCCACCAACAATTAAACTAACCATTAATCCCGTGGCCATTACTTTTGGTTTTACAACTGGCACAGGAATACTTTCTGGTTCGGTGACACTGGCAACTGGAATTTCTGCAATCACTTCTATCGGTCTTTCTATTTCAAATAAATAGGTTGGCAATGTGGCCATAAACTCTCGGTCATTAATTGTTGAGCCAAAAACAGAGATTTCGATGTTGTATCGTCCCCAACCATAATCTTGTAAAGCCAACTCTCTCGCTGTGGTGCTGTTACTATCTAAGTAAAATACCTGTTCTTCACCATTGGGATAATAAATTTTACCTTGCATGATCACCGTTTCAGCTTTTAAAAGCTTATCATCAATATTGATGGTAATGCGATGATCGTCACCCTCTTCGGTTGCTTCAACGGAGGTGAAGCTAAAGGGCGGCTCATGTACAACAATAGCATCTTGAACCACCCGTCTCTCTAATACGTCGGTGGTAATGTAAAGCTCAGGACGCCATTCGCCGGGTGTAAAATTTAAAGTAAACTCACCGGTAAACACACCATCTTTGGCACGCTCATCAAAGCCATAGCCATCATCTTTAAATTCGGTTACTTGTTGTATGCCTGCACCAAAGTTTTCAAAGTTCTCATTATTGGTGCTCACAAAGCTCACATTAAGCGAGACCGCATCTTTAAATAGGTTGGCACGAATCGGCTCGCCATCATTTAAAATCTCACCGGTTATTTTTACAGTTTCACCCTGAAAAAGAATTTTAGGCAGTGGTTCAACTTTAAGTGATAACTCACCAATAACAACAATGCGGCTCTCTGCCATTATTTGGCCAATAACTTGCCACGGCCCTGGCATGGGATTGCGAATAACCACTAAGTCATAATTTAATTCATCGTACCAATCAAGGCTGGTGTTTCTCACCGCATTAATAGCAAAGTATTTAGTGCCATCGGGTCTTACTAAAATAACGGCAGGCGATCCTGGGCGTCTAAAGAATATTAATTTTATTTCATCAATTTTGTCATCAACACGAAAACGGTTATCCAGTAACGGGATTTCATTTTGTTTACCGCTGCCTTTTAACTCTTCAACTTGCTTTACGCTGTGTGCATCGGGGTGGAAACACACGGCAATTAAAAGCAGTGAAACTACTAATAGCGTTTTCATAATAATGCCCTATTCAGCGCGCCATAAACAATGGCCGCCCTCCTTTTGTACAATGTCTAAACGCGTTTGATGTGCGCTTTGCTCTGCATCGCTAGCTGCTATAACTACCAGAGGCGCCCTGTCGCTACTTAGGCGTCTAATACCGCCTTTTTGATCTTCACTTGAGTCATCTTTGTTTTGATTTAGGTTTAGCTTTACTTGCCCCCCGGTCATTGCCAGGTAAACATCGGCTAAAATTTCAGAATCCAGTAAGGCGCCGTGTAACGTCCGCTTAGTGTTATCAACATCGTAGCGGCGACAAAGTGCATCTAGGTTGTTCTTTTGCCCTGGATGCAAGTCACGCGCCATTTTAAGGGTATCAAGCACGCCACAAAAACTATGGGTGTTTTGATAGCCTTGGTTTAATAACGCAAATTCATTATCCATATGGCCAATATCGAACGGCGCATTATGAATAACTAACTCAGCCCCTTTAATATAGTCAAAAAACTCTTGAGCAATATCACGATAAAGCGGTTTATCGCGTAAAAATTCATTAGTAATACCGTGAACATCGATTGCTTCTTCTTCAATGCTGCGCTGCGGATTAATGTAAACGTGAAAATTATTGCCGGTTAACCGACGATTCATAAGCTCCACACAGCCGATCTCAATGATACGGTGCCCTTGTTTAGGGTCGATGCCGGTGGTTTCTGTATCTAAAACTATTTGTCTGCGTGCCATATCGAATTAAGCCTGACTCTGGTATCTTTCTATAATCACTTTATTGTACATAATATCAAGGTAAAACAGTGCAAAAAACCGTAGAGATTTACACCGATGGTTCGTGTTTAGGTAATCCAGGCCCCGGTGGTTATGGTATTTTTATGATTTATGAAGCCCATGAAAAAAATTAAGCCAAGGCTACAAGCTTACAACCAACAACCGTATGGAAATGCTGGCAGCCATTGTGGCGCTGGAATCCCTTAACCGTTCTTGCCCTGTAACCCTAACTACCGATAGCCAATATGTTAAGCAGGGTATTGAGTCATGGATCACCAATTGGAAAAAACGCGGTTGGCAAACCTCTGCTAAAAAGCCGGTTAAAAATGTCGACTTATGGAAACGTCTCGATAAAGCCTGCGCCGAGCACGATGTTACTTGGAAATGGGTAAAAGGTCACAGTGGCCATAAATATAATGAAATTGTTGACGACCTTGCCCGTGATGCGGCCAGCGGCAACAACTTAATTGATGATGAAGGTTACCAACCGTAACCCTCAATATCGCACTATTTTTTATTTTGCTGATAATGTTGCTTTGAGGTCTGCCTAAGCCCTACCCCTTTTATTGGCGCAAATTGTGGCCGTGCATGCCACTTAGGTTTTATTGGCGTAAGTGGCGCAACACGCTTTCGTGCCACCAGCAAATATACACTGCCCATAGGTTTTAAATATTGCTTGGTAAAGCTGCGCCAAAACGCAAACCGCGACAACCGGTTACCGCGTGCCAACGATGAATAAATAAAGCGTTCATCGGCCACAATTTCAAACCCAAGCAAATTAAGCCAGTCTTTAACGCGTGCAGGGGTAAAAAAGCGCCCTGTCCACGGTAATTTTTGACCACTAAATGGCAGTAATTGCGCTAACCCACAAAAGCTAAAAGGATTAAAACCGGTAATGGCAATATAACCTCCGGGAATAAGCGTACGATGAGCCTCACGTAATATATGATGCGGATCTGAGTGATACTCTAAACAATGGCTCATAATGCACGCATCTATACTGTGCTCATAAAAAGGCAGTTCGTCTATGTCAGCCACCACTCCGGTATAAGGGCCTGGCTCTGCAACGCATACTTGATGCTTAATGGAACTTTTGCTGGTATCTAACTCGCCACTTAAATTACCCAATTTAAGCATATGATAGCCAAACATACGTGGTAACCACGGCGACAATTTGCGTTCTATATCACAACGTAAATAATCACCATGCGGAAACTGTTGCCATGACAACGGTTTGGGGCCTTCTTGAAAACTAAGGGCTGGTTTCATTATATAAGCTCGTTATAATATTAATTAAATACCACTTTATAGAGCAACGATACATGGTGCAAGTCAAAGCAATTAAAGCCTTTTATGATAACTACATTTGGTGCTTAACCACCGAGCATAATAATCAAGCGTGGGTGGTTGACCCTGGCCAATCTGCGCCGGTCACTGAGCATTTAGCACAGTATAATTTAACCCTAGGCGGTATTTTAATAACGCATCATCATTATGATCACACTGATGGCGTTGCCCAATTAGTAAAACAGTATCCAAACGTTGAGGTTTACGGCCCAAGTAACAGTCCATTTAAAGGAATAATAGAGCCTTTAAATGAAGACCAAACGATTACCGTTTTAGGCACCTCATTTAATATTATCACCACGCCTGGCCACACACTCGATCATATTTGTTATGTTAATGATGCACTTGCCTTTACTGGCGACACATTATTTAGCGGTGGTTGTGGGCGCTTATTTGAAGGCACTCCAGAACAAATGTGGCATTCATTTAATAAACTTAGTGCACTACCGAGTGATTGCAAAGTGTATTGCACTCATGAATACACCCAGGCGAATTTGGCGTTTGCAAAAGCGGTTGAGCCACGAAACCCCGAGTTACTCGCTTACAGCCAGCAAGTGGATGAATTGCGTGATAAAGATGAAATAACGTTGCCAAGTACCATAGGCCATGAGCTGAAAATTAACCCTTTTATGCGTAGTAATTTGCCAAACATTACAGAATTAATACCAAAAGAATATTGTTTAGTTACAAAAAACAATGAACCTTGGGAAAACTTTGCTAGTCTGAGAAAGTTCAAAGATCATTTTTAATTTGGGCCTGTTGACCTTTCAAGGTTAAACATGCGCTAGCAACAATAATAATAAAACGATTAGTTAACAAACAATAAGTTAACATTTTCTAATCATATTTGTTTGGAACTTTTAACGGTCATAAGTGGCAATGTTGACTCATTATGGGTAGTATTCGCCGAGTTTTTTACCCTATGTATTGGTATTTATGAATAAATCTCCTCTTTTATTGGTCTTAGCGATGACGCTAAGCGGTTGTCAAACACTGACAACGTTAAACACAGATTCACAAAATCAGGCACTAGACCAGCTTGAAGGCGCAAGCCCAAACGATATTAGCACGGCGCTGATGATAAACGCGCAATATCAACAAGTGAACGATATCGAAGAGGAAGCCCCTGTGTTTGACGATGTTTGGGAGCGTATTCGTTACCAATTATCTATCGATATTCCCCAAAATCGCCCAGTGGTCGCTGAGCGTAACTATTATGCGCGCCATCAAGCATACTTAGATCGTATCTCTAAACGTGCTGAGCCGTATTTGCACTTTATTGTTGAAGAAATTGAAAAGCGTGAAATGCCAATCGAAATTGCACTTTTACCTATAGTAGAAAGTGCTTTTGACCCTTATGGCTACTCGCATCGCACCGCATCGGGTATTTGGCAATTTATGCCAGCAACCGGCGAGCGTTTTGATTTAAAACAAAACTGGTGGTATGACGGCCGTCGCGACATTGTGCAATCAACTCGCGCAGCGCTTGATTATCTCTCATACTTACACAAAACCCTTGAGGGTGACTGGCTGAACGCAATTGCAGCTTATAACTCAGGTGAAGGCCGCTTACTGCGTGCGATTAAAAAGAATCGTAAAAAGCATTTACCAACCGATTTTTGGTCACTTGATTTACCTCGTGAAACCACTGCCTACGTGCCTAAATTATTAGCATTAGCCGATTTATTAAAGCGCGCTGATGATTTTAATGTGTCATGGAAGCCTATTATTAACGCGCAAGTGGTTGAAGTGGTCAATATTGAGTCACAGATTGATTTAGCGCTGGCAGCCGATATGGCTGACATGACCCTTACCGAGCTATACAGACTAAACCCTGGATTTAACCGCTGGGCAACAGACCCTGATGGCCCACACTTTTTATTAATACCCACCGATAAAGTAGAGCAATTTACAGAAAAATTGGCTGCAACTGACATTAAAAATCGTCTTCGCTGGCAACAATATAAAGTAAAAAAAGGTGATAGCCTGTCGGTAATTGCCAGTAAATTCACCACTAGCACCAATGCAATAAAATCATTAAATAAGCTTGATTCAAACGTAATTCGTGTTGGCCAACAAATTTTAGTACCGCTAACTGATGGTAAAATTAACAGTGAACATTTACCTCAGCAAGTACGCGTGGCCGCTAATAAAAGTTTGCGCACTAAGCTCTCACACACGGTAAAAAGTGGCGACACATTGTGGGACATAAGCCGCGAATACGATGTCACTATGGGTGAATTAGCTAAGTGGAATAAGCTGAAGAAAAATGCAGTGCTGCGTTTAAATCAAAAATTGGTTGTTTATAAATCAGCAAATCAGCCTAAAGAGTCAGCGAATAACACCAACCGCACCATTACTTATAAAGTGCGTCGGGGTGATTCATTAGCGCGTATAGCCTCTAAGTTTAATTTAACCGTGAGCGATATTATTAAATGGAATGACTTGGCTGGGCAAAAATACTTACAGCCAGGCCAAAAGCTTAAACTCAAGGTTGATGTGAGAAGTAGCTAATAGACATAACCAATAAATAAAAAAAGAGCGCACGCGCTCTTTTTTATTGGCTTAGCTTACAATGCCCAAAGGCTGTGCGGTTTGCCATGCCCCGCGAGTAAAATCGGGAATATCTATTGAGCGGCTACGCTCACTCACAGATTGGGCTGATAACGGCGAAATAACCGACCATGCCGCCCCATCATAAACGTCTTGATCTAGCGGTTCACCATTTCTTAAGCAGTAAATCATCCGCCAAAACATTAAAAAGTCCATGCCACCGTGACCACCATTGCGCTGCGCCTCTTCACCCATTTTTGTCCATAAGGGATGGTCGTACTGCTCATACCATGCGCTCATATCATAATCCCACTCATGAAAACTTTTTGAGCCACCAGTTTCAAGGGCAATACGATTAGGGAAACCTGCAAACACGCCATTCGTGCCTTGTATTAAGTTATGTCGTGAGTACGGTCGAGGGGTTGTCGTATCGTGCTGCACCATAATACTGCGCCCTTTGAGAGTTTTAATCAGCGTCGTGTTCATGTCACCGGTAATATAATTGAGCTGGTTACGGGGGTGATCGGCAGCAAACTCACGTTGCGCATAGGCGCTTCGGCCAAGTGAAGGTGAGCTCATTGAGGTTAAAAAATCGAACCGATCGCCACGATTTATATTCATGTATTGCGATACCGGCCCTAATCCATGCGTAGGATATAAATTACCATCACGTTTTGCATGCCACTGCGTTCGCCATGAGCCTGTTTTGTGCTCAAGCTCTTTCATTTGCCAGCGCAGTTCATGAATATACGCCGCTTCGCCATGTAACAGCTCCCCAAATACACCTTGGCGTACCATGTTTAATACCATTAACTCGTCGCGGCCGTAGTTAACATTTTCCATCATCATGCAGTTTTTTTGCGTACGCTCTGCGGTATCGACAATTTGCCACATTTCATCAACAGTCAGTGCCAGAGGCACTTCAACAAAAGCATGTTTTGCGCTGTTCATGGTATCGATAGCCATTGGCGCATGCCATGCCCATGGTGTTGAAATAATCACAATATCAATATCTTGTCGTTCGAGCATTTGTTGATAAGCGCGCTCACTGCCACTATACAATGCAGGCTTTGCCACTCCCGTATCAACTAAATAATTAGCGGCACGTTCTAAAACCTCTGTATGAGTATCGCAAATAGCCACTATTTGAGTGCCTTCAATGTGGCTCATACGCTTTACATGGCCATACCCGCGCTGACCCACACCAATAAACTCTACTTCACCACATCCATTTTAGGTGCGACCAAACCGATAACGGAGCGCCCTTGTTGCATAGGCGCGCTAGTATGAACACTGCCACTAGATGCACAGCCACTAACCACACCTGCAGCGGCAGCTACACTGGCTGCCTTTAAAAAATCCCGACGATTAAATTGCTTCATTACTTATCCCTTTTGTTATTATTTTTAACTTACCTAATGGCGATTAATGGCTAAAGGGCCAAAGAGGTAAGCTGCATAAAAATAGGTTTAAAAGGGATAAAAATTCGCATTGTGTTATTGTTTGGGGTTATAGTCGAAAAAAATATTATTTC
>NZ_BADW01000079.1:0-31720 GCF_000241165.1 Pseudoalteromonas sp. BSi20439 | reverse complement strand
TTTTTTTGCGTTAATTCACACTTAAAATTACGCCATGTAGTTCTCTGGCATATCAATTTGTGCCACACCCGAATCAACTGCAGCTTGAGCAACCGCTTTGGCGATACGAGGCAATAAGCGCGGATCCATAGGTTTTGGTATAATATATTTAGCACCAAACTCTAATTTATCGATACCTGCAGCAGTCAGTACTTCAGCAGGTACTGGCTCTTTAGCAATACTGCGAATTGCCTCTACAGCAGCTATTTTCATTTCATCGTTTATTTCACTTGCGCGTACATCTAGTGCACCACGGAAAATAAATGGAAAACAAAGTACGTTGTTAACTTGGTTCGGATAATCAGAGCGGCCGGTCGCCATAATAAGATCGTTGCGTGCAGCATGTGCTAATTGCGGATCAATTTCAGGATCGGGGTTTGAACATGCAAATACAACTGGGCGGTCAGCCATTAATTTTAAATCATCGGCGGCTAATAAATTTGGGCCTGATACACCAACAAACACATCGGCATCTTCAATTACATCTTGTAAAGTACGTTTATCCGTATTGTTTGCAAATAATTGCTTATATTCATTTAAGTCATCACGACGTGTATGAATAACCCCTTTACGGTCTAACATATAAATATGTTCACGTAAGGCGCCACACTTAATTAAAAGCTCCATACAGGCAACGGCTGCAGCACCAGCACCTAAACATACGATAATCGCATCTTCAATTGCTTTGCCTTGTACTTCTAACGCATTTAGCATACCCGCAGCCGTAACAATTGCCGTACCATGTTGATCATCATGAAACACAGGAATGCTGCAACGCTCTATCAGTGCTTTTTCTATTTCAAAACATTCTGGTGCTTTAATATCTTCTAAATTGATACCACCAAACGTGTCTGCAATATTCGCAACCGTGTTGATAAAGTCTTCGGTTGTGCGATGCTTAACTTCAATGTCAATTGAGTCTAGTCCTGCAAAACGTTTAAATAATAATGCTTTGCCTTCCATTACTGGTTTTGAGGCAAGTGGGCCTAAATTCCCTAAGCCTAAAATTGCGGTGCCGTTAGTAATAACCGCAACCATATTTCCTTTACCAGTATACTTGTAAGCATTTGCTGGATCAGCGGCAATTTCACGAACAGGTTCTGCAACACCTGGGCTGTATGCGAGCGCGAGGTCTTTAACCGTCTCAGCGGGCTTAGTCAGCTCAATACTGATTTTACCTGGAACGGGATGGGCATGGTAATGTAGTGCTTGTTCACGAAAATCTGACATAACGCGATTATATCCTGCAATTTAAGTTAAAGTGAGAGGTAGTTTTATTCTACGATACCTTTATTATTTTTAAATTCCAAGCAATATCAGGTCTATCCTGTTATATGCTAGAACTGTTAATTTTAAGTGATTTATCAGCAACTTCCCTAGATTATCCTGACAATTTTAAAATATTAATTCGTCATAAAAATTAAAATTACAGGTAATTTCTGCCCTGAATCAATTTTGATGAAGCGTATTTTTCAGTCTCAAATTAAAATAGAGAAATATCGAACTTTATTTAATTTTAAATACAAATAACTTCACGTTACCTACATTTAAGTAGCATATTTAAAATGTAACAAATAAAAATATAGAGAGTATTGGCTATTTTGTCTGTAAATGTTTATGCATATTCAGAATAAGAACAGGAAATAGTTATGCAAAAATAATAAATACAAAACTGTTATAAAAATGGAGGGAGAAGTGAATTTTAGGCACAAAAAAAGCACCCTAGGGTGCTTTTTTTACATAGAAACAAAAAATTATTTTTTGCTGCTAAGTGCACCGAAGCGCTTGTTGAAGCGATCAACACGGCCGCCAGTGTCTAAAATCTTTTGCTTACCAGTGTAAAACGGGTGACACGCAGAACATACGTCTAAGTGAATGTCTTTACACAAAGTAGAACGAGTTTCGAATTTGTTTCCGCATGAACAAGTTGCAGAAATTACTTCGTACTTAGGGTGAATACCTTCTTTCATAGGAACCTCTAGTTAAGGCCGCATCGCTCTCCAAACCCGAAGTCTGGCACCATACGTCGTTAAAACAAATTTATTGGTCGCGAATTTTATCCAACAACCAGCACGCACACAAGCTTTAATTATTCTTTTTGCTAAAAAGTCGGCAAACGGCTAGCCATTATGGATTTGTTGGTAGGCTTTTAATACTATTTTTAGTACATTAAGCCATTCGGTTTCTTAGTTGAGTTGTTATGCGTTTTGCTGAAGTTGCAATAAAAGTCCCCTTACCTCGCACCTTTGATTATAAAGTGGATGAGCAATTACTACCGCTGACTCAATTACAGCCAGGCATGCGCGTACTCGTCCCTTTTGGTAATCAACGAAAAGTAGCGGTTATCCTTAGCTTAAAAGCCGATACAGAAGTTCCCGAAGGCAAAATCAAATCTATTATTGAAGTTATTGACGACTTGCCAGTGTTATCTGCGCAACATTTGGAGCTGCTGAAGTTTACTGCGCGTTATTATTGTTATCCACTGGGTGAAACTATTCATATTGCACTACCGAGTGCGCTGCGCCAAGGTGAATGCCCTGATAAAACCAGTATAAATATGCTGACGTTAACTGATAAAGGGGCGCTTTTACCATCTTTAAAAGCTAAAACACAGCTTAACTTGCTTAAGCAATTATCTGCATCGGGTAAATCATCATTAACGGAACTAAAAGCACTCGGGTTTAATAAAAAGACTATTGATAGCCTGTTGGCAAAAGAGTTGATAGTGCAAACCATTGAACATGACAATCAATGGCAACATGCCTCTCCTACTGTGGGCACTAAGCCTCGCTTAAATAAAGAACAAGCGATTGCTTGCACAGCTATTAATCAAAGCACCGGTTTCAATAGCTTTTTACTTGAAGGTGTCACGGGTAGTGGTAAAACAGAAGTTTACCTACAGTGTCTTGAAGAGGTGTTAAAGCGTGGAGAGCAAGCGTTAGTGCTGGTTCCCGAGATAGGTTTAACCCCACAAACCGTTAATCGTTTTAGGCGCCGCTTCCCTGACACGCCAATTATGCTATGGCATTCGGCTCTCACCGATAACGAGCGCCTGCAAACATGGCGGTTTTGTGAAAAAGGCAGTTGTGCCATCGTTATAGGTACTCGTTCGAGTATTTTTCTGCCCTTTTTAAAACTCGGGATGATTGTGGTTGATGAGGAACATGATGCTTCATTTAAACAACAAGATACTTTACGCTATCATGCACGTGATTTAGCAGCGTATCGTGCTTATCAGCATAACATTCCGCTTATTTTAGGCAGTGCGACTCCCGCATTAGAAACGCTGCACAAAGCAATTAATAACAAATACCAATTACTCACATTGAGTGAGCGAGCACAAACCGCCACCGATAATCAATTTAAGCTTCTCGACATGAAAGGTCAGCCCGATCAAGCTGGTATTGCCCATGCGAGCCTGGCGATAATGCGTCAACACCTGAATAAAGGAAAGCAGGTGATGGTGTTTTTAAACCGTCGTGGATTTTCACCCACTTTAATATGTCATGAGTGTGGTTGGTTAAGTGAATGTAATCGCTGCAGCACAAGTGCAACCTTTCATAAAGCCATCGGTCAGATGATTTGCCATCACTGTGGTGACCAATATAAAGTACCGCATCAATGCCCTGATTGTGGTAGTACACAAATATTTCCTAACGGTAAAGGCACCGAACAAATAGAAGAATTTTTGAGTACTGAATTTAAAGATATCCCGATTAGCCGAATAGACCGCGATTCAACGAGACGTAAAGGCAGTCTTGAAAAAGCATTGGATGAAATAAACCAAGGTGGCGCACGCATTTTAGTCGGTACACAAATGTTGGCCAAAGGCCACCACTTTGCGGATGTAAGCTTAGTGCTTATTTTAGATGTAGATAGTGGCTTATATTCGTGTGACTTTAGGGCAACAGAACACCTTGCGCAATTAGTGACTCAGGTTGCTGGGCGAGCAGGGCGTTCCGGTGAGCCCGGTGAGGTATTATTACAAACTCACTTTCCTGAGCATCCGTTATTACAGGATTTAGTTAATAATGGCTATCAAGATTTTGCACGCTTTGCACTTACTGAGCGCAGTGACGCGCAATTGCCGCCCATCACCAGTATGGCGATAGTTCGTGCACAAGGACATAACATTAAGCAAGTCGTCGACTTTCTAACGGATTTGGTTCCTGTCAATGGGGTATCTGGTATACAATTGCTTGGACCAATCCCTGCGCCTTTAGAGAAAATTGCAGGGATGTATCGTTTTCAATTACATATTCAAGCGCAAGATCGACGCATTTTACACCCGTATCTTGCACAAATGGTTGATTATCTCAGCACCAGCAAACTTGCTCAAAAAGTTCGCTGGAGTTTAGACGTAGACCCTACAGACATGATTTAGGTAAGGCCACACATAACACCATGGCACAGCACGATTATATTAATAAAAAACCAAAAAATAGAAAAAACACCAAACAAGAACCGGCTAAAAAACCCTTTCCGCTGTTGTTAACCCTAATTGCACTATTGCTCGTCGGTGGTTTCGCATACGGACTCTGGTTTGTTAAAAATAATGCCGACCCTGATCTTGTTGAAAAACAGGCAAATCCAACACCTGAAAAGCAAGTAGAAATCGCTAAACCGCGGCCACCTAAATTTATCAAAGAAATTAAAGAACATGAAATTCAAGTTGAAGTAAAAGAACTTGAACAAAAAGGCCCGTATGTTATGCAATGTGGCTCATTTAAAACGCATCAACAAGCAGAAACCTTAAAGGCTAAAATAGCCTTTGCAGGGCTAATTTCAGAGATCAAAAAAACCACAGGTACCAATGGTATTTGGTATAAAGTCCGTTTAGGACCTTATGAAACCAAGCGCCAAGCAGAAAGTGATAAGAACAAACTGAAACGAATTAATATCGTTGGCTGCGGAATTTGGGGCTGGACTTGAATTTAAACCATTCACCCATATAACCTCTTCATAATCGTTTTTTACGCGCTGCCCCTTGCAGCGTGATGATGAGGAATAACATGACTACAATCGTAAGTGTACGCCGTGATAACAAAGTTGTTATTGGTGGTGACGGCCAAGTATCTCTTGGTAACACAGTAATGAAGGGCAACGCCCGAAAAGTTCGACGCCTTTATAATGGCAAAGTAATCGCTGGGTTTGCTGGCGGTACTGCTGATGCTTTTACCCTATTCGAACGTTTTGAAAGCAAACTAGAAATGCACCAAGGTAACCTCACTAAAGCGGCCGTAGAAATGGCTAAAGATTGGCGTAGTGATCGTGCCTTACGTAAACTTGAAGCCCTACTCGCTGTTGCTGATGAAACAGCCTCACTGATCATCACTGGTAACGGTGACGTCGTACAACCTGAAAACGACCTGATCGCGATTGGCAGCGGCGGAAATTTTGCACAATCTGCTGCAACCGCCTTATTAGAAAACACCGACTTAAGTGCTCGTGAAATTGTAGAGAAAAGCCTAACAATTGCTGGCAACATCTGTGTATTTACGAATAACTTCCAAACTATCGAAGAATTGTAATAGGAACCCGCCATGTCTGATATGACCCCAAGAGAAATTGTTCATGAGCTTGACCAGCATATTATTGGTCAAGCAAAAGCAAAAAAAGCGGTTGCTATTGCCCTTCGTAATCGCTGGCGCCGTATGCAGTTAAACGAAGATTTACGTGCCGAAGTAACACCAAAGAATATTTTAATGATTGGCCCTACAGGCGTAGGTAAAACGGAAATTGCGCGTCGTTTAGCAAAACTAGCTAATGCTCCCTTTATTAAAGTGGAAGCCACTAAGTTTACCGAAGTGGGTTATGTAGGCAAAGAAGTTGAAACTATCATTCGTGATTTAGTCGACGTTTCAATCAAAATGACCCGTGAACAACAAACCAAAAAGTTTAAACACCGTGCAGAAGAAGCGGCTGAAGAGCGTATTTTAGATGTATTACTGCCTCCAGTGAAAGATCAGTATGGTGAAGTTCAGCGCGATGAAAGCTCATCGACACGCCAATCGTTTCGTAAAAAATTACGCGAAGGCCAGCTAGATGACAAAGAAATTGATATTGATTTAGCGCAAGCTCAACCGAATGTTGAAATTATGGCTCCTCCTGGTATGGAAGAAATGACCAACCAGTTACAGGGCATGTTTCAAAATATGGGTGGTGATAAACGCACTAAACGTAAGCTTAAAATTAAAGAAGCGTTTAAATTACTTACCGAAGAAGAAGCCGGTAAATTAGTTAATCCTGAAGAATTAAAAGAGCAGGCAATTTTTGCGGTAGAGCAAAACGGCATTGTGTTTATTGACGAAATCGACAAAATCTGTAAGCGCGGCGAAGCCTCAGGCCCAGATGTAAGCCGTGAAGGTGTGCAGCGTGATTTACTACCGCTTATTGAAGGCTCTACAGTTAACACTAAGCATGGCATGGTTAAAACTGATCACATGCTATTTATTGCCTCAGGTGCATTCCAAATGTCTAAACCATCAGACATGATCCCGGAGTTACAAGGCCGCTTACCTATTCGTGTTGAACTTGAAGCACTCACAGCCGATGACTTTAAACGCATTTTAACTGAGCCACACGCGTCACTTACGGAGCAACAACGCGAGCTACTCAAAACAGAGCAAGTCGCTATTGAATTTAGCGACGATGCAATTGAGCGTATTGCTAAAGCAGCATGGCAGGTTAATGAGAAAACCGAAAACATCGGTGCGCGTCGTTTACATACCGTTATGGAAAGGCTAATGGAAGAAATTTCATATGATGCTTCTGAAAAAGCCGGTTCAAGCCTTGTTATTGACGCCGCCTATGTTGAAAAACACTTAGGTGCACTGGTTGAAGATGAAGACTTAAGCCGCTTTATTCTTTAACAGCCGTTTAATGTATACTAAAAGCCTCCAGCATGGAGGCTTTTTTGTAAGTGAGATGACGATGAAACAAGTAACTAAAGTGCACTATCATAGTGTGAGTAAAAATTTAGATGTGTTCTTTGATGATCATTCAGAGGCAACCTTCAGTACTGAGTTTTTACGGGTTCACTCTCCCTCAGCCGAGGTGCAAGGCCATGGCTCTGAGCCTATGAAGTTAGTACTTAATAAACAAACAGTGGGCATTAAAAGCATTACACCCGTAGGACATTATGCGTTGCGTTTAGAGTTTGACGACGGGCATAACAGCGGGTTGTTTAGCTGGCAATATTTGGCTAGATTACAAGCCGAACATACTAAGTTGTGGGACACTTATTTAGAACGTGTTAAACAACATGAAAATAACAAAGACAGCGTACCAATAAAGTTTATTCCTTAAACTTTATTGGTTGTATAGCAAAGCTTAAACTTTATATTTATCTATCGCACTATGTAGCACGCGTGCTTGCGCTGAAACCTCTTCACTGGTTTGTGCGTTATTAGCCGAATGTTCTGACGCGCTTTGAGCGATATCACGAATTCGCACTACATTTTTATTCACTTCTGATGCAACTTGGCTTTGCTCATCAATCGCCACAGCAATTTGTGTACTCATTTCCATAATTGTTTGCACATCAAGTGTAATAGATCCTAGCAGCTCACCCGCTTTAGTTGCTTGTGTTGCACTTTCGCCACCTTGAGCTCGACATTGATGCATAATACTTACTACCTCTTGAGTGCGCTGTTGCAAGGTATTAATAATACCTTCTATTTCGCTAGTCGACTCTTGCGTACGCTGGGCTAGTGAACGTACTTCATCGGCAACAACCGCAAAGCCGCGACCTTGCTCACCGGCTCTCGCCGCTTCAATAGCAGCATTTAAAGCCAGTAAATTAGTTTGTTCAGCAATAGCACGAATTACATCAAGCACTGAGCCAATAGTTTCACCATCTTTTTCAAGCTGTGACACCACACCTGAAGCATTTACCAAAGAATCAGACAACGCATTAATGTGCTTAATGGTTGACTCAACCTCAACCTGACCTTGTAAGGCACTCTCGTTAGTCGACTCTGCCTTTTTAGCCGCAGCTTCAGTATTATGTGAAATATCTTGAATTGTCGCCTGCATCTCTGTCGCAGCGGTGGCTACCATGTCGGCTTCATGTAACTGCTCTTGCATTCCTGAGCTAGTTGCTGCCGTTGTGTTAGATAAATCTTCAGTCGCAATGTTTAACGTTTTCAATGCGGTATTTACTTCATAAATTAGTTTTTTGAAGTCACCAATTAAACTATTAAAGTCTATGGTCATTCTGGTTACTTCATCTTTTCCTTTATGCTCTATAAATAAACTTAAATCGTTATTGCGCCTAATTTCATCTATTGCTTGATACACCCTTTCAATAGGCTGAATAATTGAACGACTAGTTAAGTACACAAGCGCCATAACAATCACACTGGCAATCACAAAAATCACTATTGCTAATAATTGTGCTTGATTGGCTGTTTCACTTACTTGCTCTTTAGTGGCAGCTGTAATGTAAGAAACCACTTCATCACTCTTTTTAACACTTATCCTCATTTTACCCAAGGCGCCCGAATTTAAATCGACACCCAGTGCTACCTGTGCCTCTACTAACGCGGTAAATTTACCTTGGTAATTACTCATTAACGATGCTAATTGACTGCGGGTCTGATTGGGTAAATCGGCGGCGCTTACTTGCTGTTTTAACTCCACTGCTAATTTATTAAATCGGTCTAGGTATTTTGTATCCAAGCGTAACATAAAATCTTTTTCAGCACGGCGTAGCTGCAGCATGGTAGTAAGTAGCTGATAATTATTTTGCTCATTGAGTAACGTTTCAATACTGTGAACAGCTTCACGAAGCTCGCCGTAAAGTGCATCTTTGGGATGTAAGCCTATCTTACGTTGCAGTTTTACAACAACCTGAAAATCATCGTAGTATTGTTTTGCAAGCGCCGAGAATTGGCTTACCTGGGCCGTGGCAATATTTAAGTCTGTTGATAAAACAGTTAGCTTTTCTAATTTAAGCTGCAGTTGTTTGTATTCTTTAGTGAATAAATCTAAGCTACTTTCATCTTTATAAAATAAAAAATCTTTCTCATATTTGCGCATCGAAAGCTCATGTATATCTAGCTCTTCAGCGTACTGAATTGTTTCATTTAATTTAAGCATAATACGTGCTTCATAAATGATGATGCATAGCATGACAATCATTGCTAAGCCTACAACAAGGGCGTTTAGTTGCAAACGGCGTTTTATCGTCAGATTTTGTAAAAAATTCATTGTAAATACCTATATTAAATTTGCCAGCGCAGCATAAAGTGGTGCTTCCTTTCATTTAAATCATTAATTTTGAATAAAAAATAAAAAGGGTCGCCGGTAAAATTTAACCATTAACAAACTCCTTTTAAACAAATGGACAATATAAAAACCATTGGCCTAACAACAGTATTGCTCAATTTTACGACTCTTGCCACTGACGGAGGAAAATCTTCAACCGTATCAGGAAGCAATACACCTGTTTATAATCTTGTTGTGAATAAATGACAAGTTTATGAAAGAATTATTATTCTTATAATTGATTTAGTTCTAATTATGGCTAAATTTACTGCGATTAAGTCGTTGTTATTGCATATAAGGAGGGTATACTGAGTTTCTAACTTATGTATCTTTTGAGGATAAAATAATGGATTACAGCACTTCTGATTTATGCGACCACTTTGCTGATGTGGTTGACGTGCTTGAACCTATGTTCATCAACTTTGGTGGTCGACACAGTTTTGGTGGCCGCATTAAAACGGTAAAATGTTTTGAAAACAATGAACTGATCCGCCAATTACTTTCTCAAGATGGTACTGATCAGATTTTACTTATTGATGGCGGCGGCTCAACTCGCAGAGCATTAATTGATATTGAGCTGGCTGAGCTAGCACTAGAAAACAATTGGCAAGGTATTATCGTATATGGTGCATTACGTCACGTTGATGAGCTTGAAGAACTTGATTTAGGAATTCAAGCTATTGCATCAATTCCTGTTGCAGCAGACAGTGAAGGCGCGGGCGAAAGCGGTATAGGGGTTAATTTTGCTGGCGTATCATTTTTTGATGATGACTTTGTTTATGCCGACAGTACAGGTATTGTACTTTCTGCTGAAGAATTAGAGCTAGAAATAATAGAACTTTAGTGTGACTGTTCAGCTTAAAATATATAACGAAAGCACGGTAAAGGAAATTTGCTCTGACCGTGCTGGAGAGCTAAAAGCATGGCAGTCGATGGCATTACTCGATGCCCGCGACAATATCCAACAAGCGCTTGCTGATGCCGTACAATTTGGTATGCGCTTTGTCTTACTCGGCATATGTGAAGACATTGGACCGAGAGCCAACCTAGGAAAAGGCGGTGCACAGTATGCTTGGCCTGCTTTTTTACAACGGTTTTTAAACCAACCTCACAATAATGCCATCGCTATGCAAAAAGTGTTACTGCTTGGCGAAGTCAACCTCGACGATTTAATGCAACAAGCCCAACCGCTTGATAATCATAATCCAAACGACTTAGCTCAATTGCGTAAGCTGTGCGCTGAAGTAGATGAGCGAGTTGAAGCAATTTTAGACATGGTTTTTAAAGCGGGCCTTGAACCTATTATTATTGGCGGCGGACACAATAACTGTCTGGGTATTATTCGCTCGCTTGCCAAACATAGCCACAGCGCAATTAACGCGATTAATTTAGATCCTCATGCCGACTTTCGTGAGTGTGAAGGTAGGCACAGTGGTAATGGGTTTCGCTACGCTTACCAAGAGCAGCTGCTCAAGAATTACCATGTTATTGGCTTACATGAGCTAAAAAACAATCAGCCTATTTTTGATGCTATGCAGAGCGCTAACTTTAGCTACACAAGCTATCAAACAATTAATGTGAAGCGTGAAATAAACTTAACTGAAGCAACTGCCCTTGCACTCAAAGAGTTTGATAACGCACCGCTAGGGGTAGAAGTTGATTTAGATAGCTTAACCAATATGCCTGCAAGTGCCTTTAATTATTGTGGTTTTGATGTCAGCGATGGTGAGCATTATGTTTACTTAGCTGCAAATGATCCGCGCAGTGCTTATTTACACTTATGCGAAGCAGCACCTTCACAACACCCTCATTCTATAACTGCAGGTAAATTACAGTGTGGCCAAGTGATCAGTGCTTTAGTTAATACCTATTTACAAACAAAACTAAGCATTTAAAACACACTTAAAGTTCTTGTGCTTCTAACCATTGCTTAAACCAACTCATTAATCCTAAACTGCTCAATGGGTGTCCAAAATAGTATCCCTGTGAAGCATAGGCTTTTAGACTTTTTACAAACTTTAGTTGATCGAGTGTTTCAACACCTTCAAAAATAACTTTCGTCTGTTGCTGGTTATGCATTTCAACCATGCCACCTACTAAACTACGTATATTATTTTGATTACTAAAGTCTGCAGTTAATGCAGGCGATACTTTAATATATTCCACCGCTAAACTAGGTAACTTAGAAAGTAATACAGGGTTATCACCTAAACCATCAACACACACTTTTAAACCTAAACTATTAAGCCTTGCAATCATGGCTCTGCCTTTATCATCTAAGCTAGTAAAAATATGTAGCGGACATTCTAAAATTAAATCACCAGGCCTGAGTTGATGCTCACCAATAACCCCATAAACAAAATCCACAAACTCTTCGTTGAGCATTTCCGGACCAAATAAATTAACACTTAAAGGTACCGACATTCCTTCCATACGAAGTGCCATGGCAAGCTCTCCAGCACGTTCAATAACAAAGGTAGCGAGTGAGTAACCAAGCCCTGCAATTCTAATATCATTGATAAATCGACTCGCCGACAAAGTCCCTTGAGTTGGATGCTGCCAACGTAATAGCAATTCTAAAAATTCGATTTGGCCATCACTATTTCGAATCACAGGTTGAAAAAACAGTTCAAACTCATCAGCAAAACTGATATTCGCCAGCTCAGTTAATCGCGCTTGCTGCTCTAAGTGCTCAACCGTCATCTGCTGATGATAAGCCACTATTTGTTTATCAGGTCGGCTATCAAGTGCCAAGTAAGCATGACTAATTAACTCATCAAAGCTACTGCTTTGCTGCTCACAATGTACATAACTGGCTCTTACTTTTACTTCAATCGTACAATTAGCTACATTGAATGGCTTTAAAGTCGCGCCAATAATTTGCTTTATAAGCTGTTGATGTAAATGATTATGGCTTTGTAAATCACAAATAAATGCAAAGTTTAACCCACCCAAATGCGCTAACTTAGCCTGCTCGTCAAGATAAAACACTTCATCACTATTTAATAAGTCTTTTATTCTATTTGCCGACTGAGACAAGAGTAAATCACCAAAATCTCGGCCAATGTGTTGATTAACCTGCGCAAAGCCCTCCAATCTTAAAACAATAAGTGCAGCTCTGAATGAATCTTCATTAATAAGCTCATTATATTTTTGACGTAACTGTTGTTTATCAGGGAAGCTAGTTAAAGGTGAGTTTTCAACATACACCTCAGGGTCGGTTTGCGGCTTTAAGGGTGGAGCAATCTGTGGTGCATTATCCATTGAAAAGCTACTGCTACTGAGCAGTAAAATTGGAATAAGTAACCACGCTAAATGTAGCGTAAAAAAGAGGTAACCAATAAATAATAAAGCAAGTAACCCTGTTGCACAGGCACTAACAAGTAATGGGAGTTTTTGCTTTAGTAAATTCGCTTGATATAAATGAAAACCAAACCCCAGAGCCAATAACACAACAAACCAAGGAATGGCAGTACTAACCATAGCTAAACCAATCAGCCCGGTGCATAAAAAGCTGAGCCTCATTACGTTACTTTTAACGGTTAACAATACAGCAACCATTGCCATTAAAAGCGCACCACTTAAAAATATAGCTAAATTACTGTAGCTCAATAACGTTCCATCCATAGCTGAGGTACTCACTGACATTAAATAAAACATGGGTTTAAGAGTTAAGTCTTATAATTAGCTAAGTTTACCCAATATCCATAAATTTAACAGTTTATTTACTCCAAACTGATAACTTAATTGTGCTGGATGCTCAATTTGCCAATGTGCTATATCAGCGCGAGCACCTACTTTTAATACGCCTCTATCAGTAAAACCAAGAGCCTGAGCTCCGTGTGCAGTGACTCCCGTTAATGCTTGCTCTGGAGTAAAATTAAATAATGTACAAGCCATATTCATCATTAATTGCAAAGAACATAACGGTGATGTGCCGGGGTTAAAATCACTGGCAATTGCGATGGGAACCTTGTATTTATTTAACAGTTCAATCGGAGGGTATTTCGTTTCTTTTAAAAAATAAAAAGCACCGGGCAGTAATACCGCCACAGTGCCTGCATTGGCCATAGCTTTAACACCTGTTTCATCGAGGTATTCTAAATGATCCGCTGACAAGCCATTATATTGCGCCACCAGCGAAGCGCCTTGTTGATTAGATAACTGCTCCGCATGGCACTTAATTGCTAACCCCAGTTTTTTAGCCGCATCGAATACTCGCTGCGTTTGCGCATAACTAAAGCCAATATCCTCACAAAATACGTCAACCGCATCCACTAAATCATGTTCGACAAGGGTGTTAAGCATTTCATTACACACTAAATCTATATAATCATCACTGCGATTTTTAAACTCTAAAGGTAATGCATGCGCGCCTAAAAAGGTGTTAATTATTTCAATTGGATGATGTTGGTTTAACAGCCTAGCCACCTCTAATATTTTTTTCTCATTTTCGATATCAAGCCCATACCCTGACTTAATTTCAACTGTAGTTACGCCTTCTGCTAACAGTGCATTTAAACGTTCTTTTGCGGCTACAAACAGTTGCTCATGTTCAGCTTCTCGGGTTGCTTTTACGGTACTTGCAATTCCGCCCCCTTGCGCAGCAATTTGCTGATAACTCACTCCCTGTAAACGCTGCTCAAACTCCTTTGCACGAGAACCGGCAAACACTAAGTGAGTATGACAATCAATTAAGCCAGGTGTTAACCACTGCCCTTTCACACTTAATATCGGAGTGGCTAACACATCAAAATCAGGTAACTCAGTTTGCTCACCTAGCCATACTATTTTGCCATTTTTAATTGCTAACGCCGCATTTTCTATCGCTCCATAAGGCGCATCAATATTGCTATCCATAGTGGCAATATTGGCATCGGTGAGCAGTAAATCGATATCATTTAATTGTTCTGTGGATTCTGTAGCTTGCATAAATTTCTCCGCGATAGTGTTCAAACGAGTTTAACAACACATCTTGTATATACAAGATGATTGTGCCATCTTACTAGGTATTGTTTATTTTTAATATACTAAAAGTATTTATGCCAACACCTAAGTTTACGCAAATAAAACAGTTTATTGTGGACAAAATACGCAGCGGACTTTGGCTTGAAAACCAACGCGTACCCTCAGAAAATGAACTAGCAAAACAGTTTACGGTAAGCAGAATGACCGCACGTCGAGCCCTCAGTGAGCTCACTGATGCGGGTATTTTAACTCGTAGCCAAGGGCTAGGCACGTTTGTAGCAAGCTTCAAATCACAGTCGTCATTACTTGAAATTAAAAACATCGCCAATGAAGTAAAAGAGCGAAACGGAAACTACAGCTGCACAGTGCAAGTATTGGAATCAATTAATGCTGTCGCGCCAATTGCAATTGCTTTAGGTGTGGAAGTAGATAGTGTGGTGTATCGCAGTGTCATTATTCATAACGAAAACGACAGTCCCTTACAAGTCGAAGAGCGCTTTGTAAATCCGCCCCTTGCAAAAGATTATTTACAACAAGATTTTACCGCCCTTACCCCACACGAATACTTATCAACAGTTGCCCCTTTAACACAAGCAAGGCACACGGTAGAGGCTATTACACCAAGCAGTGAAATGTGCCAATGGCTTAACTTATATAATGAAGAGCCCTGTTTACAAGTAATACGCCGTACTTGGTCGGTAAACGGAATTGTAAGCTTTGCACGACTTATATCGCCGGGCAGTAAGTATCGCTTAGGCGGACAATTAACATTTAAAAATAATAATAAAAGCGCATAACGCTTAACACTATTTAACAGGAGTGAAAAATGAATCATCGACTGGACACACAGCGCACAATACGCGCACAGCATGGTAATCAAATAACCACAAAAAGCTGGCAAACTGAAGCAGCTAAACGCATGCTAATGAATAATTTAGACCCTGATGTTGCCGAGCACCCTCAAGCTTTGGTGGTGTATGGCGGGATTGGCCGTGCTGCGCGTGACTGGCCAAGCTATGACAAAATAATTGAAACGCTTGAACGCCTAGAAGATGACGAAACCCTATTAGTGCAATCAGGTAAACCGGTGGGGGTATTTAAAACTCATAGCAACGCACCGCGGGTACTAATTGCAAATTCTAACCTTGTTCCGCATTGGGCTAACTGGGAACATTTTAACGAGTTAGATAAAAAAGGCTTGATGATGTACGGCCAAATGACCGCTGGCTCTTGGATTTATATTGGCTCTCAAGGCATAGTGCAAGGCACTTACGAAACCTTTGTAGCTATGGCAAAACAACACTTTTCAGGCGATGCCAAAGGTAAATGGGTGTTAACTGGTGGCCTCGGAGGAATGGGCGGTGCACAACCATTAGCTGCAACCATGGCAGGCTTTAGTGCCTTAGTGGTGGAATGTGATGAAAGCCGTATCGATTTTCGAATAAAAACAGGGTACGTCGACGTAAAAGCCACAGATCTTGAGCATGCATTAAAATTAATAACCGATGCCTGTGTAAAAGGTGAAGCGCTTTCTGTGGGTTTACTTGGTAACGCGGCTGATGTTTTTAGTACCTTAGTAAAAAGTGGTATTACTCCCGATATAGTCACCGATCAAACCTCAGCCCATGATCCGCTTAACGGCTACCTACCACAAGGTTGGAGTATGGAGCATGCAGCAAAAATGCGAATCGATAATCCACAAGCAGTTGTAAAAGCAGCCAAACAATCAATGGCAGTTCAAGTAACAGCGATGTTGGCACTACAAGATGCAGGCGCAGCAACTACCGACTATGGCAACAATATTCGTCAAATGGCGCTCGAAGAAGGCGTCACTAATGCATTTGATTTCCCTGGGTTTGTACCTGCTTATATTCGTCCATTATTTTGTGAAGGTATTGGTCCATTTAGATGGGTAGCACTCTCAGGCGATCCCGAAGATATTTACAAAACAGACGCAAAAGTAAAAGAACTAATCCCTGATGATAAGCATTTGCATAACTGGCTTGATATGGCGCGTGAGCGAATTCAATTTCAAGGCTTGCCTGCACGTATTTGTTGGGTTGGCTTAAAAGACCGCGCGCGTCTAGCGGTTGCCTTTAATGAAATGGTTAAAAACGGTGAGCTTAAAGCACCGGTGGTTATTGGCCGTGATCATCTTGACTCAGGCTCAGTTGCCAGTCCTAACCGTGAAACAGAAAGCATGCAAGATGGCTCCGATGCAGTCTCTGATTGGCCTTTATTGAATGCCCTGCTCAATACCGCTGGCGGTGCTACTTGGGTATCGCTTCACCATGGCGGTGGTGTAGGTATGGGCTTTAGTCAACATTCAGGTGTGGTTATTGTTGCCGATGGTACCGATGAAGCAGAGCAACGCCTTGCAAGAGTGCTGTGGAACGATCCTGCTACCGGTGTAATGCGCCATGCCGATGCCGGTTATGACATTGCAAAAAACTGTGCACAACAACAAAACCTAGACCTACCTATGCTTAACAAGGATAAGTCATGATTTCATACACTCTCACACCAGGTCAGCTTGAATTAAATACCTTAAGAAAAATTAATCAATCACCCATAAATTTAACTTTGGCAACTGAGGCCGCCACGCAAATAGCAGCCAGCGCACAAACCGTTCAAGACGTAATAAACGAGCAGCGTACTGTATATGGTATTAATACCGGCTTTGGTTTATTAGCCAATACTAAAATAGCGAATGATGAGCTAGAACTATTACAACGCAGTATTGTGCTTTCACACGCTGCGGGCATTGGCGAATTAATGGATGACAGCACGGTCAGATTAATGATCACCCTAAAAGTAAATTCTTTATCACGGGGTTATTCTGGTATTCGTTTAGCAGTAATTGAGTTTTTTATACAGCTACTTAAAAATGAAGTGTATCCATGCGTGCCTAAAAAAGGCTCAGTGGGCGCATCGGGCGATTTAGCCCCCCTTGCCCATATGTGCTTGCCTTTATTAGGTGAAGGGAAAATGCGCTATCAAGGAGAGCTAATAAGCGCAGAACAGGGGTTAAAAATTGCAGGGCTAGAGCCACTGACATTAGCTGCTAAAGAAGGCTTAGCACTATTAAATGGCACACAGGCCTCTACTGCATTTGCACTGCAGGGATTATTTAGAGCAGAAGATTTGTACGCACAAAGCTGTGTTATTGGCTCTATAAGTATTGAGGCCGCCATGGGCAGTCGCGCACCATTTGATGCACGTATTCATGAGGTTCGTGGTCAACAAGGGCAAATTGATACAGCGCAGGTATTTAGAGAGCTATTAAGCACCCACTCACAAATTAGTGACTCACATATTAATTGTGAAAAAGTACAAGACCCTTATTGCCTGCGCTGCCAACCGCAAGTACTTGGTGCGTGTTTAACCCAAATACGCCAGGCCGCCGAGGTATTACTGTGTGAGTCAAACGGGGTAACCGACAATCCACTCGTTTTTGCCGATGTAGGGGATATTATTTCAGGCGGAAACTTTCATGCTGAGCCCGTTGCTATGGCCGCTGATAATCTTGCGATTGCCATTGCCGAAATTGGCGCCTTAGCTGAGCGACGTATTGCCCTACTGATTGACTCTAATTTATCAAAATTGCCGCCATTTTTAGTTGAAAACGGTGGGGTAAATTCAGGATTTATGATTGCTCAAGTGACCGCAGCTGCGCTCGCCTCAGAGAACAAATCACTAGCACACCCGGCCTCGGTAGATAGCTTACCGACCTCAGCTAACCAAGAAGACCATGTCTCTATGGCAACCTTTGCCGCTAGGCGCTTAGTTGATATGGCTAATAATACGCAAGGCGTGTTAGCTATTGAATGGCTGAGTGCTTCTCAAGGGCTAGAATTTAGAGCGCCACTACATGCGTGTGAGCAGGTAGAAAATGCAAAAGCACTACTACGCCAACATGTTAGCTATTACGATAAAGACCGCTACTTTGCCCCCGATATTGAAGCGGCTAACACACTACTAAGTGAAGGTAAGTTGTGCGACTTTATAAAAAACTCGCCCTTACCTTCTTATTAAATAGCGTGAACTCTGGTTAAGAGATTTACTAACGTATTGAATCAATATGATATTTATGTTTATTTTCTCTAGCCAGAGATTTCCAGTGAAAACAAGGCGAAATTACGCGTCAATAGCTAGCCTATTGCAAGTAAATTCAACGCAGTTAGCACTGAAAATAGCTGCTTGAGATAGATTTATTATTCAGAGTTCAGGTTAAATACCATACTGATAACTAAAACCCAGCGCTTCTATCGCTGAGCCAATAACTTTGCGCTCAGCGACTTCATCACTACTAAAACTTGGCATTTGTGTGCCATACAGCTCACATTTTTGTGCATAATAATCTGCTTTGCTCGGGTGCGCAGGGTTAACTACATTATAAATGCTTTGCCCTTGTGACCAATTGTTAAGTACCGCATAAATGGCATTGATCACATCTTGTTGATGCACCATGTTCACCACTTGCTGACTAGAGGTGTTGAGTTCCTTACCCGCCACAAAACGACCCGGCTCTCGATTTGGCCCCAACAACCCGGCTAACCTAAGCACTTTACCTTGCTGCTCTAGCACTTGCTCTTCTGCATCATAGAGCTTTATTTGTCGTTCGTTAGTGCCTGATATATCGCTACTTTCACTATAAACTCCGGGCTCTTGATCATACACCCCAGTCGATGAGCACAATAAAAAACCTTTACAATTAAGCTTAGTTGCCAGCTTTAATCCCTGTTCCAGCACCTGTGCATAATCACTTTCGCTGTCACGACTGCGCGGCGGTATAGCACACACCCAATACGCATTTTGTAAATCCACTTGGTGCTGCAGCTCGCCGTTTTGTAAAACAAACTGACGCTCAAAATCAAATTGATGGGTGTCACTACGATGAGTCCCTTGCACTTGCCAACCTTGTTTTTGTGCATCAATACATAAGGCTTGGCCAAGCCAACCTGCGCCAAGAACTACTAAGTTATCTTTGTTGGTTTGCACTTTATTTACCCTTTATTAAAAGCATAATCACACTTATTAACGCGTTTTATAGCGATAAAAAACAAAATATGATTAGATATACGATACTAAAAATAATAACAATACGTACACTTATGCTGAATAATCTCTCTTTACGAAAAAAAATATTATTACTAATTGGTGGTACGATTACCGTGCTGCTGATTCTCGCCTCCACATTTTTTATCAAACATATCGCCGACCTATCACGCGTTAATATTGAACGCGAAGCACAAAGTTACCTGCAAAGTGAGCAGTTATCAATGCAAGGTTACTTTGCTAGGTACGGAAAAGTGGTATCTACTTTTGTAAATAACCCACACTTAGTTAATTTTTTCGAGGCATGGGAACAACGTGATCAACCTGTGGCAAACGCTCCCGGTTACAGTGAAATAAATCAAGACTTTGTGCGCATTAGCGCCCATGATGAAAATATTCTCTCAGCATTTTTTGCCTCAGCAATTACAGGCGAATACTTTAAAGAAAACGAACGCACGTCGGATTATAACGGCCAACCTTATTACGCATATAAGCGTGGTTGGTGGCAAGAAGCCATGCAACTAAACAAACTATACGTAGGCCCTATTTCAGTTGATTTAACAACAGGCGATGCCTCAGCCGTAGTACAGCAACCTGTTTATAATGAGCAAAAAAAACTAATTGGTATTGGTGGCGTAGACCTGCAGTTAAATAAAATTAATGCCATGGTAGAAAGCATTCGCTTTAATAATCAAGGCTACGGCTTCTTATTAGACAGCAACCAAAAAGTGGTGCACCTTTCGAAAGCAACCAAACACAACTTGTCAATTACTGATGACGGCACTAAGAAAAAGCAAGGTTTAGATGGGCTAGAGCAACAGTTTGAAAACACTTCTGGCTTTGAGACACTTAATCAACAGATGCAAAAAAACCTACAAGGTAGTCACACGGTTACTTTTAAAGGAGAACAATACTATGTTGTTTATAGTCGCCTACAATTGGAGCAACCCTTCTTAGATTGGTATGTTGGGCTATTAATTCCAACAAGCTTAATTGAGGCCCCAGTAAACGATGCCGTTAAAAGCACCGTCACCACAGTAGTTATTATGTTGTTTATTGTGATTGTTATGATCATTTGGGCAACGCAGCTGATCTCTAAACCAATTGTAAAGCTAACGCATATTATGCGCGATATAGCCTCGGGTGATGGCGATTTAACCCAAAAAATTGATATCAATAGCCGTGATGAAGTCGGTCAATTAGCCAATCACATGAATACCTTTATTGATAAATTACGCTTGATGATGCGTCAAACCGCTACCCAAGCAGAGCAACTCAATGAGGCTGCCAATCAATTAAAAATAGTCTCTAGGAAAACCAACTCGGAAATTCAACAAGAGAAACAACAAGTAGATAGTGTCAGCGCCGCAGTAACCGAAATGGCCAGTACCGTGCTTGAAATTTCTCGCAATGCACAATATACCAATACCGCTGCCGAAGAAGTACAAATAATAACTACACAAGGTACCGAGCGTTCAACGCAGGCACAAGATGTAATGAGCGCATTGGCACTTCATATAGGGGAAGCATCTAAGGTTGTTACAGGTCTAGAACAAGAAAGTACCAACATTGGTGCACTCATTGATGTCATCAATTCTATTGCTGAGCAAACTAATCTTTTAGCCCTTAATGCTGCCATTGAAGCGGCTCGTGCAGGTGAGCATGGGCGAGGCTTTGCTGTAGTTGCTGATGAAGTACGCTCACTTGCAAGTCGTACTCAAGAGTCAACCGACGATATTCGTAATATGATTTCTCGTTTACAACAAATTGCGCAAAAGGCTGCCGTTATGATGCAGCAAGGGCAAGATCAAGCGCAAAGCTCTGTTACTCAAACCAAGGAAGTACTGGGCTCATTACAAAGCATCAAACAGTCGGTCACTAAAGTGCAAGATCAAAGCCATCAAATTGCCACCTCCACCGAGCAACAAACAGTCGTTGCAGAAGATATTAACACGAGCCTTACTGCTATTAATAACTTAGTTAATAGCACCGCTCACCATGCACACACTCTCGCCGATGAAGCACATGATTTAAGTGACTTAGCTGGGGCGCTCAATAAAACAGTTGCTCAATTTAAGCTTTAAAAATCGATGCCTGTAAACAAAGAATTTAAGGGTGAAATTTAAGCGTTTTACCCTTGTTTTTAATTTATTCAGCACCATATCCTTAGGGTCTGTTTATCTGCAGTTTTAATCAAATTTAGCAATAGAACACTATTTTTATGAGCACGATCTAATTTTTCTGTTTTAAATGAAGATCTTTTTCTTGAGGTAGTTTGATGTTTAGCAGAGTCTGGTATAGTAGCGCAGGTAATAAACAGTGCTTTTAAAGCAGCTTAATACAAAATTGCTAATTAATGTGTCCTAAAGGTTAATTCAAAGAATACATTAATTATCAATTGTAAAAAATGGGTTAGCCGATGCACGGCTAGCAAAAAAACACATTGTAACGGTTTTATCATGATATCTAATTTATTTACCAAGATTTTTGGTAGTCGCAATGACCGCACTATTAAAAACCTAAGAAAGACGGTCGCACTGATCAATGCACTTGAAACGCAACTAGAAGCGCTTTCAGATGAAGATTTAAAAGCTAAAACAGCTGAGTTTAGAGAACGTTACGATAACGGACAAAGCTTAGGCGACATTCTACCAGAAGCATTTGCTGTGGTACGTGAGGCGTCAAAGCGTGTAAACGGTATGCGTCACTTCGACGTGCAATTATTAGGTGGTATGGTTTTACAACAAGGCCGTATTGCAGAAATGCGTACTGGTGAAGGTAAAACCCTAACCGCGACACTTCCAGCATATTTAAATGGCTTAACAGGTAAAGGTGTTCATGTTATTACCGTGAATGACTACTTGGCCAAGCGTGATGCTGAAACCAACCGCCCTTTATTTGAATTTTTAGGCTTAACCGTTGGTTGTAATGTTCCGGGCATGATGCCGCAGCAGAAAAAACAAGCTTATGAAGCCGACATCACATACGGTACCAACAACGAATTTGGTTTTGACTACCTACGTGACAACATGGCATTTAGCATTGATGAACGCGTACAACGCCCATTATTCTATGCCGTAGTGGATGAAGTGGATTCAATCCTAATTGATGAAGCGCGAACGCCGCTTATTATTTCTGGCCCAGCTGAAGACAGCTCAGAGCTTTACACTGAAATAAATACCATTGTTCCTTTACTTGAACTACAAGAAAAAGAAGATGAGGAAGGGATTGAAGGTGATGGCGATTTCACTATCGATGAAAAATCTAAGCAAGTTCACCTAACTGAGCGTGGGCAAATAAAAGTTGAAGAGCTACTTACAGAGCGCGGCTTAATTGAAGAAGGTGATTCACTGTACTCAGCAGCGAGCATCACGCTACTCAGTCACGTTTATGCAGCTCTTCGTGCGCACAAGCTTTACCAAAAAGATGTTGACTACGTTATTAAAGAAAACGAAGTTATCATTATTGATGAGCACACAGGTCGCTCTATGGAAGGACGCCGTTGGTCAGAAGGTTTACACCAAGCTGTAGAAGCAAAAGAAGGTGTGAAAATTCAAAACGAGAACCAAACGTTAGCTTCTATTACGTTCCAAAATTACTTCCGCTTGTACGAAACGCTAGCAGGTATGACAGGCACAGCCGATACAGAAGCGTTTGAGTTTCAGTCTATCTACGGTTTAGACACAGTTGTTATGCCAACCAATAAGCCAATGATCCGTGATGATCGCGCTGATTTAGTTTACTTAACGCAAGAAGAGAAGTACGAAGCCATTTTAGCAGATATTAAAGACTGTCAAGAACGTGGTCAGCCGGTACTTGTTGGTACTATCTCAATTGAAAGTTCTGAGTACTTATCGCAGTTTTTACGTAAAGAAAAAATTAAGCACAATGTACTGAACGCTAAATTCCACGCACAAGAAGCTGACATTGTTTCTGATGCGGGCTTACCAGGGACTGTTACCATTGCCACTAACATGGCCGGTCGTGGTACCGATATCGTACTGGGTGGTAACTGGAACAGCGAAGTTGAAAAGCTTGAAAACCCAACGGCCGATCAAATTGCTGAAATTAAGGCGGCATGGAAGATTCGCCATGACGCAGTAATTGATGCCGGCGGTTTACATATTATTGGTACAGAGCGCCATGAGTCACGTCGTATTGATAACCAATTACGTGGTCGTTCTGGCCGTCAAGGTGATGCTGGTTCAAGCCGTTTCTACCTATCGATGGATGATGCGCTGATGCGTATTTTTGCTGGTGAGCGCATGACTAACATGATGCGTAAACTAGGTATGCAACGTGGCGAAGCCATTGAACACCCATGGGTTAACCGCGCAATCGAAAACGCTCAGCGTAAAGTAGAAGCACGTAACTTTGATGTGCGTAAACAGCTACTTGAGTACGATGATGTAGCAAACGACCAACGTCGTGTTGTTTACTCTCAACGTAATGAATTGCTGGAAGAGGGTGATATTTCAGAAACGATTACTGCTATCCGTGGTGATGTGCTCGCTGGTGTAATTGATCAATACATTGCCCCACAAAGCTTAGCTGAGATGTGGGATATATCAGGGCTTGAAGAACGTTTAAAGCAAGATTTCTTAATTGAGTTACCAATTACTCAGTGGTTAGCTGATGACAATAAGCTATACGAAGAAAAACTTCGTGAGCGTATTGAAGAAGCGGTTGAACAAGCCTACAAGCAAAAAGAAGAAATGGTCGGCGACTCTGTACTGCGTCAGTTTGAAAAAGCAATTATGCTTCAAAGTCTTGACCAACATTGGAAAGATCACCTTGCTGCAATGGATCACTTACGCCAAGGTATTCACTTACGTGGTTATGCACAAAAGAATCCTAAGCAAGAATACAAACGTGAGTCGTTTGAATTGTTCTCTGAAATGCTAGAAAACTTAAAAGTTGATGTCGTTGGTATTTTAAGTAAAGTGCAAGTTCGCGCTGAAGAAGATGTTGAAAAAGTAGAAGAGCAACACCGTAAAAGTGAAAATGCCCCTCGCGAATATCAACATGAAGAAGCAGAACACGTAGGTGGTGAAGCACCACAAAGCGCTCAGGTTATGGCGCGTAGCGAGCCAAAAGTTGGCCGTAACGATCCATGTCCATGTGGTTCAGGTCAAAAATACAAACAATGTTGTGGTAAATTAAAATAACACCACTTTGTTACGTTAGATAAAAAGCGACGCTTGCGTCGCTTTTTTTATGCTATTTAAGGGAGAGGTAATGACTAAAGTAATCATCAATGTTGCTGTGGGTGTAATTAAAAAAAATAACAATTTGTTTATTTGTAAACGTGCAGATGAGCAACATCAAGGTGGATTATGGGAATTTCCTGGTGGCAAAGTTGAAGCCGGAGAAACCGTGTTTCAAGCCCTAAAACGTGAACTGCTAGAAGAAGTAGGGCTGACTATTCATAGTTCAAGCGAACTTATCACTATAGAGCATGACTATGGCGATAAATGCGTACGACTTAATGTGCATGTGGTCAGTAACTTTAATGGCCAAGCCCATGGCGCAGAAGGGCAACCAAGCGAATGGGTAGGCATTGACGAACTTGATAACTATGATTTTCCTGCTGCCAATGTTGAGATTATCAGCGCCATAAAAACGAAATATAGCTAGTAAAAGTAACTAAAAAGCCAGTGAGCATCATGCTCACTGGCTTTTAATTTTGCGATTAATGGGTCTAAGCTAATTTCAGCTCAAATTACCAAATTTTTACACGATCTTCCGGCTTGATATACATTTTATCGCCCTCTTTCACATCAAACGCTTGGTAAAATTCTGGCATGTTCGACAAAATACCAATCACGCGATAATGACTCGGTGAATGTGAATCGGTCATTAAACGATTACGCAATGCTTCATCACGGTATTTACGACGCCAAATTTGCGACCAGCCCATAAAGAAGCGTTGATCGCCCGTATAGCCTTCAATAATGGGCGCTTTAGAATCACCCAGCGATAGCTGATACGCTTTATAAGCGACGGTTAAGCCGCCCAAGTCACCAATGTTTTCACCCAATGTCAGCTCACCATTAACGCTGGCATCTTCAAACGGTTTATACTGATTATACTGCGCAACTAAGGCAGCACTTCGCTGTTCAAACTGCTTAAGGTCTGACTCGCTCCACCAATTACGTAAATTGCCATCACCGTCGTATTTTGCACCTTGATCATCAAAGCCATGGCCTAACTCATGGCCAATAACTGCACCAATAGCACCATAGTTAACCGCATCATCCGCTTCTAAATTAAAGAAAGGAGGCTGCAAAATCGCCGCAGGGAATACTATTTCGTTATTCACTGGGTTGTAGTAAGCATTCACTGTTTGTGGCGTCATATGCCACTCAGAGCGATCAACTGGCTTACCTAATTTAGCAATCATATCTGCATAAGCCCATTCACTGTAGCGAATATAGTTACCTACCAGTTCATCAGGGTTAATCGCTAAATCTGAGTAATCTTTCCATTTATCTGGGTAACCAATTTTAGGGGTAAACTTATTAAGCTTTTCTTGTGCCGCCACTTTTGTTTCAGGGCTCATCCATTCAAGGTTGTCAATTGCCACTGAATAACCTTTGATTACGTTATCAACTAACTCTTCCATACGCGCTTTGGCTTCTGGTGGGAAGTTTTCTTTAACATACACTTTGCCTAAAATTTCACCCAGCACACTGTTTGATGCATCAACAGCTTGCTTCCAAAGTGGTGCTTGTTCTTCAACACCGCGCAAGGTAGTGCTATAAAAATTAAACTTCAAGTCTACTAAATCTTTATTAAGCAACTGCGCGTAATTACTAACAAAATGGAATTTTAAATAATTTTGCCACACAGTTAAGTCGGTATTTTTGAAAATAGCTGCAAACGCTTCAAAGTAACTTGGTTGGCGCACAATCAACTCTTGAGCATCAACACCGACCGCTTCAAAATAAGCGCTTAAATCAAACTCACCCATTAACTCGTTAGCTTCAGCTACCGTCATTTTATTATATGACTTAGTTGCATCGCGGCTTTGTACTCGACTCCACTGCGCTTGGGCAATAGTTTTCTCAAGCTCTATAATCGCATTAGCGGCATTTTCAGCGCTTGTAACACCCGCCTTTGCTAAAATGTCACCAATATAAGTTTGATACGCAGCACGAATTTTTGTGAATTTTTCATCATCTTTTAAGTAATAATCGCGATCCGGTAACCCTAAGCCAGCTTGGTACGCATATAAAGCATTTTCACTAGAGTTTTTAGCATCATTATTTACATACCAACCAAACGGTAAGTCCCCGCCTTTTACTTGTAACTGAGCCATTAACGTCACTAAGTCAGCTTTATTAGTCACTTTATCAATGTCCGACAATGACTCTTTAAGCGGAGTAATACCAAGCTCTTCACGCGCATTTTTGGCCATATAACTGGTATAAAAAGCCCCCAACTTATACTCATCGCTGCCCACTTCTGCATCAGCATTAGTCGCAGCGCGCTCAAGTACCGTCTTCATTGCTTTTTGTGATTCATCATATAACTGAGAGAAGGATCCATAGTTAGACTTATCACCTGGAATTTCGGTTTTTGCTAACCATTGACCATTAACATGATAATAAAAATCATCCTGTGCACGAACACTTTCATCCATATTTTGTAAATCAACACCTAGCGCACCTGAGGTTGCAACAGGTGCAGTCACTGTTGTTGCTTCTGCTTTCATTTGTTGTGGCTTTTCACCGCAGCCAACTAAACCTAACGCCAGTGCTATACTAGCGGCAGTTATGGTTATTTTTTGCATAAGGATCCCGTATATTAATTAATATAAATACGCATTTCATTAAGCTTTATGGGATACATGTAACTTAATAAAATACGTATTGCGAGCACCTTAAATAAAGGCACTGATCCAGCATCATAAACCTGATTTAAATAACAATAAAATCGAATATGTAACAAAGTATTTTACGCTTCTTCAGAGCGAGAAAAGGAGTTTAGGGTCTGTTGACCTTTGTGGATTGAAATTTGTTCAAACTAGGAGCGGTTTAATCGCGGCGCGAGGTTTGTAACCTAGTGGGCTAAGTCAAAACCGAGCAACAAAGAGTAAATCGCCCCTAGGCAGAACCCTTCGGGCAGCGCCTGTTTGGTATTGATGCTGCGTTATCGCCTATTTATGGGGAATACACCACATAGGCTCTGCCTTGCCTTAAAACCAAACAGACTGCTGCAAATTTAATCTTAAAAGGTCAACAGACCCTAGTGCGAGGGCTAGCTAGGGCTTATTTTTACCGTGCAAAGCCAAGCGCTGAAGCTTTTCTTTTAATGACGGAGGCGCAGAATCGGCGATAGCATTTAAATAATCAGCCGTTTGTTCACTCATTGTAAGGGAGTTCGTTGGTTTGCCATCAACCGCTTTAGGTCGGGTGCTTAATCGTTGAGTTGCTTGTGGATTGGCGGTAATTTTTATTTGCCCAAGCTCTGCCATACCAGCTGCTCTAAAATGAGACTGCATATCCATTTTTAAATAGTTAAGTCGAAGTGCAATAGGAGCAGAAACAGCCTCGATCATCAGCGTACCATCACGATAATTACTTACTCGGCATTTATCGCCTAGCTTAGGGCCTAAGAAATCGCGTAACAACTGTTGCTGTGTATCCAGTGCTTGGCTTTTTCCCGCATAGGCTGCTAAACGGTTGTTCAGCCCGGCCATAATGTCGGTAAATGGTTTTGGCGCATATCTATCTTTAGCCATATCACACCTTAAAAACATCAAAAGAAAGTTTGCTTAAATTAAGCTTAATTTAAGCAAACAAAGTGGGGTTATACCAATTCGCTGAATTAAGTACTATTGCAGTTCGGTATTAAGCACCCGCGACCTGCATTTGTTCAATCAGTACCGAGCCCGTTTGAATACCACCACGTCGCTCTATATCGCCACCAATGGCTGAAATACCTTTAAACATATCTTTTAAATTTCCAGCAATGGTAATTTCACTTACTGGGTACTGTATTTCACCATTTTCAACCCAAAAACCCGCAGCACCGCGAGAGTAGTCACCGGTCACGGTATTTACACCCTGCCCCATAAGTTCAGTGACTAATAAACCTGTGCCCATGGTTTTTAATAGTGCGGCTAAATCTTGATGGGTTTGTTCAACTAACCAGTTGTGGATACCACCGGCATGACCTGTTGGCGTCATATTCATTTTACGCGCTGCGTAGCTCACTAGTAAATACGTTTGCAACTCACCACCGTGTATTATTTCTCTGTCGAGGGTTTTAACCCCTTCACTATCAAATGGTGATGATGCTAACCCTTTTAGTAGGTGTGGACGCTCTGAAATATTAACGGTTTTGCTAAAAACTTGCGTACCTAAGCTGTCCAGTAAAAAGCTGGATTTACGGTACAGTGCGCCACCACCAATCGCTGACACTAAATGACCAAATAATGAGTTAGCAATATCGGCTCTAAAAATAACCGGTACTTTCATAGTACCTAGTTTTTGGCTGTTTAGTTTTGCTAGGGTTTCTGCCGCGGCTTCAAGCCCAACACTTGCAGCGTCTTTTAGTCCTGCTTGATCGCGGGAAATCGTATAGGCTGAGTCGCGCTGCATATGCTCGCCCTCTTTGCCTATTACCATAGTGCTTATGCTATGACGTGTACGCGGATAACCGGCGATTAAACCATGACTATTACCATACACGCGCAGCCCTTGGTGCGAAGAAAAGCTAGCACCATCAGAGTTCACAATTCGCTCATCCGCATTTAATGCGGCTTGCTCTGCAGCATGACATAAGTCGATTCCTTGCTCAGGGCTTACATCCCAAGGGTGAAATAAGTCTAAATCTTTAGGCGAAAACTCAAGTAATTCTTTATCAGCAATACCATTACACGGATCATCTGAGGTGAATTTAGCAATATCTATGGCTTTTTCGACCACAGATCGCAATGTTTTTGGATTTAAGTCAGCCGTTGAAGCAGAGCCTTTGTTATTACCAACATACACACTAATTCCTAAACCTCCGTCTTGGTTAAACTCAATGGTTTCTACTTCGCCCATGCGCGTACTTACCGATAGTCCTGAAGTGCTCGACATAGCAGCTTCTGCAGCGGTAGCGCCTAGCTTTTTAGCGTGTTCAAGTACTTCTGAAACGGCGTCTTTTACTTGAGAAATTTGCGAATAAATTGGATCTTGGTGTTGGCTTTTCATAAATTCTGTCCTGAGCCCTGAAGGCCATGTTGCACACATTTTTTATATTTAAATGCTAACACACTCACTGCACCACATCAGCTAATATTAATCACTAAAAGAATCGCGTATAATAGATGAAGTTATTTTTATTTAAGAGCACCCCATGGCGAAAAAAAAAGGCAAGCCTGCTGAAATTGAAGAAGAAATTATATATGTATCAAAAAGTGAACTTAAGCGTGAAGCGCAAGAGTTTCATCAGTTAGGATCTGAAATTGCCAAAATGGGTAAAAAGCAGCGCGAACGCTTGCCGCTCAATGATGACTTAAAAGAAGCAATGGTAGTTGCCGATAAAATTAGTAACAAAAGTGATGCCTACCGCCGCCACTTAAATTACATTGCAAAAACGCTTCGTACCGTAGAAAACATTGAAGAAATTAAAGCGATCATTGATGTAATGCTTAATAAAAATAACCAAGCAGAGGTTATGATCAAAAAAATTGAGCAGCTGCGCAGTGATTTAATTGAGCAAGGCGATGACTTGATCAACGAAACCATTGAGCAATACCCTGCCCTAGAGCGCCAAAAAATGCGCCAAATGGTGCGAAATGCGGCTAAAGAAGTAAAAGCAGAAAAACCAGCCAAAGGCTACAAAGAGCTATTTCAGTATTTAAAAGACGCCATTATGTAACGCAGCTGCGTTACATACTAAAAAGGTGCTGCGGCACCTTTTTTTGTTGTAGATCAAAACCTCCTCCCCTTTCCTTTTTTACAATACGCAGCAACTTAAAAGATAAGGTGCGCGTGATGATTAAACTTCCTCAATGGGATCAAACTTTAATAAACAAATACAATGTATCGGGCCCGCGTTACACGTCTTACCCGACAGCACTTTCATTAGCTGACGGCTACCAGCAACAAGATTTGATCAGTGCTATTGAATCATCGCAAACCCGTACTTTGTCTTTGTATATTCACATCCCTTTTTGTAGCCAGCTTTGCTATTACTGTGGCTGTAATAAAGTTATTACTCGCCATCAATCTAAAGCTGATACCTACTTAGATTTTTTAGCTAAAGAAATCGCGGCACAAGCGCCGCTATTTCAAGACTATCGGGTCGAACAATTACATTTAGGTGGCGGTACTCCAACCTTTTTAACCGCAGCCCAAATGACTCGCTTAGTAAAGCTACTAGAGCAACACTTTAACTTTAGCGATACCTGTGAGCGCGGTATAGAAATAGACCCTCGCTCACTGGCTGACAATATGCTGATTGACTTAAGCGAAATGGGATTTAATCGTGTGTCGTTTGGTATTCAAGACTTTAATGATCAGGTTCAGCTAGCTGTTAACCGCCCTCAACATGTTGATGAGGTAAAGCAGTTAATTACCCAAGCAAAACAATTGGGTTTTAAATCAATTAATGCAGATATGATTTATGGGCTCCCACTGCAAACACCTGAAAGCTTTCAGCAAACTATTGAGCAACTGATTGCCTTAGACCCCGACCGTGTTTCAGTATTTAACTATGCTCATTTACCTGAGCGCTTTGCCGCTCAACGTAAAATAAAAGATGCTGATTTACCCAGTGCCCATAATAAGCTCACTATGTTCAAAAATACCCTAGAGCAAATGACACAGGCGGGCTATCAATTTATAGGTATGGATCACTTTGCAAAAGTTGATAATGAATTGGCTATTGCTCAAAATAGCGGCCAACTTCATCGTAACTTTCAAGGTTACACTACCCATGGAGAATGTGATTTACTAGGCTTAGGGGTCTCGTCAATATCGCAAATAGGCACAGCCATATTACAAAATAAAAAAGAGCTAAAACACTATTACCAAGCAGTCGACGAGCAAGCAGGCAGTGCCATTAATAAAGGGGTGCATTTAACACTAGATGACCTTATTCGTGCGGATGCAATTAAGCAGCTTATTTGCCAGTTTGAGCTTGATATGGGCCAATTTGCTAACCAACATAAGATAGACTTTAGCGATTACTTTAAAGATGCCTTAGAGGCGCTAGCACCATTAATTGCCGATGAGATGGTAACAATAGAAGATGACATCATTAAGGTGACGCCAAAAGGGAATTTATTTATTCGTATTATTTGTATGTGTTTTGATGCGCATTTACAAAAAACAACTGAATGCGACGCGCTTTTCACGGGGTTATATAATTTAAAACTAGCGAGCAT
>NZ_BADW01000080.1:0-17522 GCF_000241165.1 Pseudoalteromonas sp. BSi20439 | reverse complement strand
ACCCATCATTTAACTGCGGTACATTTGGCAGTGCATTATAACGATTGCTATCATGCTCATCATCGTTATTTTCATAGGTTAAATGAACAAGCCATTCGTCCATACGGTAGCCTAAAGAGGTGTAATATTGAGTTTGTTTTGCTAATGCGCTGTTTTTAACTTCAAATTCTGTGTATTCAGCATCAAACAAGATATTGTTGTAATCGATTGAGAAACCAAAAGCGAGGAAGTAGCTATCATCCTCATTTATTGCTATGTCATTTGCTTGCTCTGAAAACCCTGAGTTACGAAGTGCCTCTTCAAATCCATTTATTACCATGCCATCAGTAGTATCGTCAGCAATATCAATACTTGTATCAGCTACAAAATATGCAGCGCGAGCACTAAACCAATCGTATGACAATGACCAGTTAACCCCGGCCATATTGTTAAGTTCGGTATCTCCATTTACTGATACAACCGCGATATTATCGTCGAAGCTGCCATAGACAACTTGCACAGTAGAGTCCCAATCACCAAGTTGAGTTGTATGTAATAAGCTTAGGCCTTCATAGGTTGAAAACGGTAAGTTGTATACAGACTGAGGTGGGCGCACCCAGCGGTAGGTATAGCCAACATCTAAAAAGTCAGAGTAGCGAAATAGAGGAAGACGCATTTTACCTGCGCTTAATTGTAAGTCATCTGAGAATTCATATGTTAAGTATGCCCATTCAAAATCAGCGTCAAAATCATTTTCACCGCGAGCCACTATCTGCGCTGTGGCGGTTAGCTTTTCTTGCAAATCAGCGGTTAGCTGAAGGGCAAATACGCTTTCGTTTTTAAATGAAATATCATCATCATATCCATATAATGTTTGATCACTATCGAGCGACTTACCACCGACAATAGAAGCAAACCCATTAATACGAACCTCAGCACTTGCGCTGCTTGTGGCAAGTGCGCAACAAATTGCTACTGCTACAGATAGTTTTTTCATTGTGTATCCTATTTAATTTCATGTGTATCCCGCTGCAGTATAAGATGAGTATTAACTTTTTTCTAATTAAAATTAATGAATTAAGTACTTTTTACTGCTTTTTTGCAACATCAATGTAGTGGAATTATTGAAATTTATGCACTTTTTGTTTTTAGCTTATGTAACTAACTGAGTTGTTTGGATTATTAATTATGAGAGGGAAGTTGATAAAGTAAGTATTAAGTAGTGTTTTTTTAGTTATGAACGCGAATTTATATTTTTTAGGTTATCTTGGCACCAACGAATTGCCTGCTGCTTATTTTTGACCGCTATTTTTTTATAAATTTTATGTAAGTGAACTCTAACCGTAGCTTCACTTATAAATAAACTATCAGCAATAGCACTGGAGTGAAGTCCACTAAAAAGTAGGTTGAGTACTTTAATTTCTTTATCGGTTAAATTACTTGTTTGCAAAGCATTCTTTTGTTCTGTATCGAGCATTTGACGCATCCAAATGTCACTAATGGTTCGTGGAAACCACAATTCGCCTTGTTTAATTGCTTCTAGCCCCCTAGTAAACAACTCTTCACTAGTATCTTGATAAAAAAGACCTTTTAAATTTGGCCATTCTTTCAGTGAAACGGCATCAGTATCTTTAGGAATATTATAAATAACTAACCCTTGGTAATTATTTGTATGAATAAATTGGTTTAAAAGTTCGTAGTTAGTTAGGGAGTTAAGGGCTGAGTAGCATACTAATAATATGTCGTTATTCAATGTAGTAAAAAATAATGGATTATAGTGGTTGTTGTTAAAAAGCATGTTAGTTGATTGTGTGGTCTGTTTTTTTGTCATGCTTTTCACCTAAAAATGGTTCTGCTTTATATTTAAATATAAAGGGTCTTTGGATATTGTCATAATTTCAAGCAGTTTTAATGTGTTTTCCACAATAAACGGTGTGTACGATTAATGAACAATGCAGTTGGTGGTTAATATTAAAGTATTAATTTATAACCAAAGCTGCGTCATTGTTGAGGTAATTAGTTTAGATTAAAAAAGCTAAAAATTATTTTTTTGCTTAAACTAAAGTTAAATATACATATTGTAACTTTTATGTAATACAATACACTCCCAGAGGAAAGATGCATCTAAAGCATCTTTTTTTATGCCTACAATTTATGTTTACACAGCATAACGCATAATTAAATTAATACCCTTTGGAGAAAACCTTGAAATTACGCACCCTCTCACAGTTAAGTTTAGCGGTTATTGCAGCCCTAACAACTTCCGCAAATGCACAAGAAGCTAAAACGACAGCCAAACAAGACGCATTTGAAAAAATTGAAGTGACAGCTCGTAAACGTACAGAGAGCTTGTTCGAATCTCCAACTGCGATTACATCAATAGGTGCTAACCTTATTGATAAAGCCAATATGGGTAACTTAGAAGATATTGGTAAATACGTTCCTAACTTAAATATTACTCGCTATGGTGTTGGTAACGCAGCGCATGCTTCAGTATTCATTCGTGGTATTGGCTTGCAAGATCACATTATAACCACAGATCCTGGCGTAGGTGTTTACCTAGACGGTGTTTATTTAGGCCGCCAAATGGGATCTAACTTATCACTTCCTAATGTTGAGCGTGTTGAAGTTCTGCGTGGACCACAAGGCACACTTTATGGTCGTAATACATTAGGTGGCGCGGTAAATGTAATTACTAAACAACCAGGTGATGAGGGCATTTTAACGACATCGGCTAAAGTCGGTAGTCGTGGTCGTATCGCTGGTGATATTTACTTCAATGATGCATTAACCAATGATTTAAGCATGTCGGCAAGTGCGTCATATAAGCAACGTAATGGGGTAGGAACAGCGGTAAATTTAGTTAACCCTGAAAAAGAAATTGGTGAAGAGCAAGAGTTTAGTGGTCGTATTGCGCTTAAATACGAAGCAACCAGTGATTTAGCGTTTACCTTCTCGCTAGATGGGGTTGATAATGAATCAGGCCAATCGCCTTATACTATTGAGTTTACTGAACCATTAGATTCAAGTAATGTATTAAATGGTGATTTCCCATTATTAACTGAAGACTTACTTCCAGCGAATCCTGATGATTTAGGCACAACAGTTGCCGGTATTGAATCAACCTCATATTCTGGTTGGGGCACGTCATTCACAGCTGATTGGGCGATTAATAACACATATACAGCCAAGTTTATTTCAAGCTACCGTACCTCTGAATATGAAGGTGGTTTAGATGATGATGCATCTCCACTTAACTTATCAGAGTTCCCAGAAGTGGGCGGTGCAGATCAATACTCTTTTGAACTTCAACTAAACGCCACGTTTGATAAAATGGACTTTGTTTCTGGCTTATACTTCTTTAATGAAGATGGCTTTACTCGCTCTGAAGATTTTGTATTTAGCCCGTTTAATACACCTGATGGCGTGCTAAATGATGGTGTTACTCCTTCATTTGGTGGCTTTGGATTTTTTGAAATTAATCAAGAAACTAACTCATACGCAGCTTACATTAATGGTAGTTACGATTTAACTGATGATTTAACAATAGGCGGTGGCCTTCGTTACTCAGAAGATAAAAAAGATGCGAATGCCATTTTCCCAACTTTCCCTGAGCGAAAGGACATTAGTGCAGACTTTAATGCAGTAACATGGGACATTAATGCTTCATACCAGCTTAGCAATAATATGAACGTGTATGGCCAAGTACAAAAAGGTTACCAAACCGGTGGTTTCCCACCGCGCCCATTCGGTGGTCCGGATCAGTTTGTATCGTTTGATGAAACCAAAGCAGTTAACTACGAGATTGGTTTAAAAGGCCAAGTACATGAAAATGTGTCTATGATGCTTGCAATGTTTGTTACTGACTACACTGATTTAGCACTGCCATTCTCAGATCCAACTGCAGGTGGTGGCTTTGTAACTATCGTTGAAAATGCAGGTCAGTCTAAAGCGCAAGGTATTGAGCTTGAAACCACAATTGCACTAACCGACGACTTTACTATTCGCACTGCAGTAGGCTACTTAGATTCTGAAATTACAGAAGTAGCTGAAGGCGTACAAGGTATTGGTAAAGGCGACTCACCAGCACTGACACCTCGTTGGACAGTAATGGTTGCTCCATCTTACTTTGTTGATTTAAGAAATGGTGGCACGGTTGCATTAAATGCAAACTACTCGTACCGCAGTGAAATGCAAGGCCAATCAGTTTTCAACAAAAGTGAAACGATTGATTCGCGTGAGCTAGTTGGTTTTAATATTTCTTACACTAATCCATACGGCGATATGGAAGTAACGCTATATGGTGAGAATGTATTAAACGAAGTTTACGATGTAGGACGCCTGCAGCAAACTGGCTTTGTTGGCGTAATGCGCAGTAATGATCGTAGTGAGTTTGGTTTAAAATTCAAAAAGACTTTGAACTATAATCTATAATTTACTCTAAAAGTTAAATAAAAAAGGTAAGCCATGGCTTACCTTTTTTTATTGGTTAACAATAATTAACCTTCTTTATGTTCTTCTCGTGCTTGCTCAATTTCTGCCGCAATTTCACGTGCTTTTTGCTTGGTTTTTTCAGTCAGCTCGCCAGCCGCTTCTTTGCTTTTAATCCATGCATCAACAGCTACTTCTTTGCCGTCATCGTACATGTCTAAGCCCATCGCTTTACTCTCTTCGAGTAGCTCATTAAATGACTCGTCATTTTTAAGCTCATTGGTTTTTTCTTTAACGTCGTTCCACGTTTCGTTTAGCTTTTCTTGAACTTCAGCGCTCGTTTGTTTGGCGTCTTGTTTCACTTCGTTGGCATCTTCACAGCCAGTTAACGTAATTAAAGTGCCTAATAAAGCTAAACCTGCTAATTTCTTCATTTACTATCTCCTTTAGAGAAAATTATATTTCAGGGGTAACTATACAATAATGAAAATGAACATAGCTGTAACAACACGATTAAGTTTTAAATTAATGGACGAAAATGATTGGCCGAAATTATTCGAGCTCGATCAAGACCCAGCCGTTATGCAATATTTAACACAAGGTAAACCAACCACTCTTGAAGAGATAAAAACGATAAGTATTCCTAGAATGCTCGCTTATCGTAATGCGCAACAAGGTTGGGGGTTATGGCAAGTAAACCTGCGTGAAGGCAATACCTTTATAGGGTGGGTGCTTGTTCGGCCGATGGGCTTTTTTTCAGATACGCCTGATTTTAGTGATATTGAAGTGGGCTGGCGATTTAAACAAGCGAGTTGGGGTAAAGGTTATGCAATTGAGGCGGCACAAGCGATTTGCTCAACGATTGAGAAGCAACCGCAAATTAAGGCAATTAGTGCCACGGCACTGACCGCCAACGTTGGCTCAATTAGTGTTATGAAAAAGCTCGGTATGCGGCTTAAACATTATTATATTCATACTGATGACGGCTCAAACTTAACTGCTGCGCTATATTCAAAGTCGTGTAGATAGATTAAAAATAATCTCAAGCTCTACAAATGTAGCGTCTAAATATTGACCTAGTGTTTGTTACTGTGCATTAATGTTTGCCATAAATGTATAAAAATAACCTAAGGATATGGGATGGGATCACTCTTTTCACCAAGCAAGCTAATTATTAGTAGTGTCTTAATAATACAAGTATGCTTTTTTAATGTTGCTGCCAAGCAAAGTGCGGTGGCGATGCCCGACACATTTAGTGCGCAAGCAGCAAAAACTGTGTTACAGCAGGGGGGCAATGCGGTTGATGCAGCCATTGCAGCGCAGTTTGTGTTGGCCGTTACGCTCCCCGAAGCAGGTAATATTGGCGGCGGTGGTTTTATGCTTATTCATAAAGATGGGCAAGGTGATTTTATAGATTACCGTGAAACTGCACCTAACGCCGCGCATCGTGATATGTATTTAGACCAGCAAGGGCAAGTTATTGCCAATAAGTCTATTTATGGTATTCATGCCAGCGGTGTACCCGGAAGTGTTGCTGGTATGTGGCTAGCACATAAAAAGCATGGCACATTACCTTGGAAAACCTTAGTACAGCCTGCGGTAATATTAGCAGAGCAAGGTTTTGTGGTGCCTGAAAAGTTGGCTCTGTTAATTGAGGGTTACATAGAACACCTAAGCAATAAAAACATTAAAGTAAACTTTGCCAATTATTTTGCAAGCGCCACATCTGGTAAGCTTTTTAAGCAACCTGAGCTTGCAGCGACACTCAAACGCATTCGCGATAATGGTAAAGATGGCTTTTATCAAGGTGAAACTGCAACGATCATCGCAAACTTTATGAAGCAACATGGCGGTATTATTACTCAAGACGATTTAAAAAATTACCGCGCAAAGTCTCGTACACCTATAAAAGCTAACTGGAACGGCTATCAAGTCGTCACTTCGCCACCTCCTAGCTCTGGTGGTATTGCTATATTACAATGGCTGAAAATGTATGAGCTTAAAAAGCCCATAGCTGCACCATCACATAATTCAGTTGGGTATGTGCATTTATTGGCTGAAATAGGTAAGCGAGTGTTTGCTGATAGGGCAGAATACTTAGGCGATCCTGACTTTTACCAAGTACCTACAGCAAAGCTGCTTGCAGAAAATTACCTTAAAAACCGTAGCAACAGTATAGATTTAAATGCTATTTCAACTACCGAAAATATTAAACCAGGTTTAAAAGAAAGCGAGCAAACCACCCACTTTTCCATTGTTGATAACATGGGGAATGCCGTTGCTAATACCACCACCATTAATTTAGGGTTTGGTAGTGGTGTCGTTGTAGAAGGCGCAGGCTTTATTTTAAATGATGAAATGGATGATTTTAGCGCCAAACCTGGGGTTATGAATGTATTTGGCGCCATTGGCGGCAAAGCAAATGAAATTCAGCCGCATAAACGTATGCTTAGCTCTATGACCCCCACTATTTTACTCAGTAATAATCAGGTAAAAATGGTAACAGGGTCGCCCGGCGGTACCACTATTATTAGCTCTGTGTATCAATCAATACTCAACGCAATTGAATTTAATATGAGCGCAGATGATGTAGTAAATAGTCCGCGATTTCATCATCAGTTATGGCCTAAAAATGTAATTAGAGCGCACTCGGGATTGGAGTCCTCAGTCAAGCAACAGCTAATAAAAATGGGTTATACAGTCGATGAACGCCACTTTGGTGATATGCACGTGATTATTAATAATGAAGGCAAATTAGATGCAGCATCTGAGCAAAGCGGAAGAGGGCAAGCGATAGTATTTTAAATGTCAACAATTGACGTTTGAATGATATGCACCCCAAAACCATCTATGGGGTGCATATATTAGAACAACTATAAGGATTAGCCTATAGCCGGTATAAGTCCTGCCATTTGCAGGCATTGTGCGCTAATAATTGAAATACCACACAAAGCGGCTATGGCCAAACCAATATTACCACTGCGTACTTTATAGCCTTCTTTTTCAATCCCCTGACGCTGCTTGTACACCATGCTAACAGGTAAAAATACTGCCAATATAACCAAAGCAATGGCTGCATAGCCTAATGCCATAATAAATCCTTGCGGGTAAAATAAAGCAAATCCAAGAGGAGGAACAAAAGTAATAAGTGCTGTTTTAATTCTATCTGCGCCCGTATCTGCTTTTTTGAATGTGTCGGCAAAAAAGTCAAATAACCCCAAGCTCACCCCTAAAAATGACGTTGCTAGGGCTAAGTCAGCAAACAATTTAACCGCAGTAGAAACATTGGCGTTATTGGCAATATTGGCCACACTGGCTACAAACCCAGTTAACCCTTCGCTTTGTAGTAATTGCTCTTGACTCATTATGCCTTGGCTTAATACTTGCCAAAATACATATATAACCAATGGTAAAGAGGCGCCTGCAATCATAACTTTGCGTAAGGTTTTTATATCAAGCCCGACGTATTTAACAATAGAAGGAATTGAGCCATGAAAACCAAAGGAGGTAAATACCACCGGAATAGCCGATAGTATCAGCCCTTGCTCAACAGGCATTTCCAATAAATGTTGGCCATGTACATAAGGTGTTAGCATATAAAACAAGCTAGCCAAAACGACTATTTTTATACTAAATAGTACTCGGTTAAGCTTATCAACTTTACTAGTGCCTAAAGTCACCACGCCTGCAATTAGCACGGCTAAAATAACGGAGCCTAATTGTGGAGCAATACTAAGATTAAACCCAGTATTAATGCGCTCTTGTAGCTGAGCACCACCACCTGCTATGTAAGCAGCACACAGTGCATAAAATAAGAATATCATCGAAAAGTTAGCCACATACTGGCCACGTTTACCAAGCCAAAGCTTAGCAAGTGTATTTAAAGTGGCATCGCGAGGGGCATATTGGTGTAGCTCCAACATAAGTAAAGCCGTGTAGGTCATAAGTAACCAACAGCCGACAATTAACACCATTGCCGTATTAAACCCAAGCCCCGCAGAGGCAATTGGTAGGGCAAGCATACCTGCGCCTATGGTAGTTCCTGCAACAATTAACATGCTACCTATTGTTTTATTTTTAAGCACTTAATGATCCTGATCAAACGTGAGAGACACGCAAGATATAACTAGTTGTGCAAAACTTAAATAGTTTTGTCATAAAAGAGACAAAATAAAATGTAATCTTCTATTTACAACTGTATTTAAAAAGCAGAGATATTTTGCTGATGTAATTTAACTCATTAATATAATTAATAAATAAAAAGCCAAATGTTAATAACTAAATGGTCAGATTATTGGTTTTGCACAATAGAGGGATTACTAAAACAATAGGTGTTGGCCGAAAGCGCTAAAATTGCACCTTCAGCCATTAAAAGAGGGGACTGAGTTTACATTTTAGCTATTTGAATCACTAAGCGGCGGTTTTTATCACGGCCCAAAATATTATCGTTGGTATCTACAAAGCGTTTTTCACCAAAGCCTTCAGTAACCACTTTAACTTCATCAACACCTAAGCTCACCATGTAATCTTTAATAGCCTTTGCACGGGTTCTAGATAAATCGAGGTTATTCCATCGGCCACCGTAACTATCGGTATAGGATGCAATACTGATTGACTCTATACTGGGGTCGTTTTTCAAATACTCAGCAATTTTATCAAGGCGTTGTTGCGATGACTTAGTTAATTTACTGCTATTAGATTCATAGTTCATTATAGTGAACGAAATATCTTCAAAATTGTATGGCAGTAGTTCATCGCGGCACTGTAAAAACGCCCAATACGCTTGCTTAAAGTTAACATTAGACATGCCCACGGCAATTTTATCGGCACTATTTTGCCAGTCTTGGTAGTAAAAAGTGGGTTGGTTACCTTTTTCAAGCTCAGTAAGCATTTCCCATGCTGTTTTATTACCTAATTCACCATCAAACTTTTTAAGTAATTTCATATCAGCAATATCACGGGCAGGGCGGCCTGCTCGCCAGCTAGGTGGCACCGCTTTCAAACCGGCAATCGCGTAATTTTCTGGGCGCACCACCATGTCTAAATTAAAGGTGAGATCTTTGTTTTTACTGGCTGATGCTTTAAAAGCGGCTTCACCATAGTAGGGAACTTCATGATTTAATTGGCATTGTAAGCGAGTTGTTTTAACCAAGTTCCAGTTTGAATTATCTTGGTTAGCCGTGTACTGGCGCATTGCCGCAGTTGTATTCAAACTACACAGCACACTACTAATGCTTAGGCTAATAAATAACAACTTACACTTCATTGAGAATTCTCCAGTTATCTAGCTTTGCCAAAAAAGTGACAAAAACCGTAAAATTTTACGCAACAGCAAATAATTCAGCGCAAACGCTAGGGTCTGTTGACCTTTCAAGGTTAAATTTGCAGCAGCCTGTTTGGTATTTAGGCAAGGCAGAGCCTATGTGGTGTGGTTATTCCCCATAAATAGGCGATAACACAGCATTAATGCCAAACAGGCGCTGCCCTTTGGGTTCTGCCTAGGGGCGATTTACTCTTTGTTGCTCGGTTTTGACTTAGCCCACTAGGTTACAAACCTCGCGCCGCGATTAAACCGCCCCTAGCTTGAACAAATTTTAATCCGCAAAGGTCAACAGACCCTAATTACCAAGCAAGTAACATGCCTATAGTTTAACTGTAATTAATCAATAAATCCCCTAGCCGACAGGCCACCAATTTTGACATAATAGACAGCTAATCCCTATAAACCAAGAATACTATGGCAAATACTGAGCAAACACTTTTCGCGCAACGCTTTCGTGGCTTTTTTCCAGTGGTTATTGATGTTGAAACCGCCGGTTTTAACAAAGAAACCGACGCACTACTAGAAATTGCAGCGTCCGTTTTAAAAATGGATGATGAAGGACTGCTTAGTATCGATCATACCGTTCATTTTCATGTGCAACCGTTTGAGGGTGCAAACATTGAGCAAGCTGCCATTGAGTTTAATGGGATTGAGCCTTTTTCAGCACTTCGAGGGGCAGTCCCAGAAGAAGAGGCGATTAAAGAAATTTGTAAAGTAGTGCGCAAAGCGCAAAAAGCTGCGGGGTGCCAGCGCTCAGTGGTGGTTGCTCATAATGCCGCTTTTGATCACGGCTTTTTAAATGCGGCTATTGAGCGTAATAATATCAAGCGCACACCATTTCATCCGTTTGTTAGTTTTGATACCACATCACTTGCTGGTTTGGCATTAGGGCAAACGGTACTTGCTAAAGCGTGTCGCGCAGCAGGGATAGAGTTTGATAACAAACAAGCGCATTCAGCGTTGTACGATACAGAGCGTACTGCTGAACTGTACTGTTTAATTGTTAATCGTTGGCAGCAACTAGGTGGTTGGCCGCTTGCTGTAGACGAAACACAACAAAGCGAAGACGAAGCAAGCAACCAAAATTAGAAACTCAGCTCATAATAGTGAATGTTCACTTTTGAGCTAAGTCAGTCTTAATAAGCATTATTAAAACGATTGGGTTATTTTACCTTCACTGTGGGTGATTAAATGCGGTGGGTAATTACGCGAAAAGCTAATTGATTCTCGTGCAATTTTAAGCTCCACCCCAGGGTGCATAAGCTCATTAACTTTTAAACGACTGAGCGCTAAAAGCTGCGCCATTTTCTTTCTTAGTAACTGCTTTTGCTGATTGATGCTGGCGCTTCGGTTTGCTATGTGTTCTTCATTCGTTGTTATTTTATTCAAAAACTGCTGACGCTGTGCGCTTGCAACTTGTTTATTAATTCGCTGGCGCGCTTGCTGTAGTTCAATTGACTTACCGATTAAAACTTTTTCAAAGTCAGTGATTTGCGCTTGTTTTTGTTTTAGCACATACCATCGCTGTGCGATGCAAACACGGGTTTTAGTTCCTGCTGGTGCGCCCAATTCACCTGTTTCAATGCGCATTGCATCTAGAATATGGCCACCAATAATTTTCCCTTTAGGATCTTTTGCATTGCCCACCCTAATTAGATTTCCGGCACTCAAGTCACAATGTAATGATTGGCGATCTATTAATAAGTTTTGCTCCGTTTTTATGTCGCAGTATTGAGAGTAACCAAGCGCAACGGTTCGTTTAGCAAAAATAGAACAGGTGAATGGCTCATCGGCTTCTCGCTTACGACCAATTGCACCCTTTACTATTGTGATGGCGCTATCACTTTTTAGCTGTGCCGATTCAACAAAACCTAAAACAGTAATATCGCCAGTGGCAGTCACGCGCATGCCATCTTTTATATCACCGCTGACAATAACACTGCCATCAAACTCAACATGGCCGGTACTTGGGTCAATATTGTGAAAACATAAAACATCATCAACACGCATACCACGGGGAAGGGCAACCGGTACGCCAGTACAATCCGCAATTAATAAATTAGGGTTATCGGGCGCAATTTTAGTGCCGTCAAAAGGTTGTAATTTATGCTCTTTGCCGGGAGGAGCAGTTATTACATCACCAAATACAGTAAACCCATCAACACCGGGTGTTGCAGGAGTACGTCGCATTAGTTCACATCCCGGTTTTACAGTAATAATATCACCTAGGTTTCTCATATCGACTTTACCACCGCCCTTAGCTTGCGGGCTAAGTACGCGGTCTTGCGCTGTGCAGCAAAGACGCACAAATTTGGCATCGTTACCCACTTTAGGCGCGCGACCAAAAGCGACTTCGGCGCAATGTGTGCTTCCTGAGGGGTGTTCAAACTGTTGTGCCAATAACTGTTCTAATGCATGAGAGCTAATGCCTTTTACAATGCCTGCTTGTGTTAACTCTTCAATCGCTTGTTCCATGCTAAGCAATTGACCGCCCTTGGCAGTAATAAGGGTAGCTTCAACGAGCATATTCTTTTCATCGATGTTTATGGTTAGCTTTGCATCAATGGCTTGAGCAATCACTAAAGAGGTGGGTTCTTCGGTATTACTTTGAGCAAACAGCTTACCAATATTGCTAGCAATAACCTCACACTCGCAATATTCTGACTGTCCAATTAATTCAATAAGCTGTGTTGCTGTTGAGGCTAAACCTGAAACTTGTGGGTGGGAAACTAAAGAGATATACCCCGTTTGCTCATCAAAAGAAAAAACCGACATTTATAAATCCTCTAGGTAATATGCCTGTTATTATTTTTTATAATCTATTAGACCAAGGTCTAGCTGCATATTTGAGCACAAACAAGCCTAGGTGTTAAGTAATTGTTTTTTTATTATCCTAGTATTTACATTTTTAAGTACGTGTTTGATGCAGGATTAACCAAGCGATAAAATAAAGTGCCTAAGGTGTTGAGTATTGATGGGTTACTCAGTTATACTGCTTGCACGCTCTGAATGAGTAATCTTATTCAGGGGCTGATTAGGATTCGACGGAATTCAAGAAGCCCAAGGTGCATGTCGAGGTGCGGTTTGCCTCGTAAAAAAGCCGCAATTTAAAGTAATCGCAAACGACGATAACTACTCTCTAGCAGCTTAGGCTGGCTAGCGCTCCTTCCATGTATTCTTGTGGACTGGATTTTGGAGTGTCACCCTAACACCTGATCGCGACGGAAACCCTGGCCGGGGTTGAAGCGTTAAAACCAAGCGGCCTCGCCTTTATCTACCGTGTTTGTCCGGGATTTAAAGGTTAATTAAATGACAATACTAAACATGTAGTACCGACGGTCGAGGCTTTTCGGACGGGGGTTCAAATCCCCCCAGCTCCACCAATAAAGGTTTTTAGATACGTTGCTAAGAACCGTAAAAGACCCGCAACGCTAGTTAATTCGAGCCTTGCGGGTTTTTTATGCCTATAGTTTAATCATTAGTGACCGTTTAAAACTTGTAACAACCGCGATTTGTTGTAACACTAAACGTAACAACTGGAATTTTACATAGGGATCGTTGTTACAAATGGCTATTCACAAACTCAATGCAAAACAGGTCGAATCGGAAAAACCAAAGGATAAGGAATTTAACCTTACTGACGGTGGCGGTTTAACATTACGAATAAAGCCCAGTGGTGGTAAGTTTTGGCTTTATAACTACACAGCGCCAATTACTAAAAAACGTAAAAATATGGGGCTTGGCTCTTACCCTGATATAAGCCTTAAAACTGCTAGAGAACGTCATAAGAAATATAAAGCCCTAGTGCTTGAAAATATAGACCCTATCCACCAGCGCCAGCTAGATGAAAAGCAAGCACAAGAAACACAACTACAAACATTTAAAGCAGTTGCATTAATGTGGTTTGAGAAAAAGAAAACAGAAATAAAACCACAAACAGCACAAGCCGCTTTAAAACTGTTAACTAATCATGCCTTTCCTGCGTTTGGTGATGAGCCAATAAGCAAACTAAAAGCCTTTCAGGTAATAGAACTAGTGCGCCCTATAGAGGCAAAAGGTAGCTTAGAAACAGTAAAAAGACTATGCCAGCGTATTAACGAAGTTATGGTGCATGCGGTTAACTGTGGGCTTATAGAAGCCAATCCATTAGCGAATATAAGGCAAGCTTTCCAAACACCTAAAAAAAGCGCTATGCCATCTATTGAAGCGGATAGATTGCCAGAGCTTATGAGTGCCATAAATCGTGCCAGTATTAAGCTTACAACGCGTTGTTTAATTGAATGGCAGTTACACACTATGACGCGCCCTAATGAGGCTGCAACAGCTAAATGGCAAGATATAGACTTAAATACGGGTGTGTGGGTTATACCTGCCGAGCAAATGAAAAAGGGCAAAGAGCAACGTATACCCCTTACACCACAAACATTCGCTTTACTTGAATTAATGAAGCCATTAAGCGCACACCGCGAATATGTATTTCCCGCTGATAGAGACCCACGCAGCCATACAAACGTGCAAACAGCCAATGCAGCAATAAAGCGTATGGGGTTTAAAGGCGAGCTTGTGGCGCATGGCTTGCGCTCGCTTGCTAGTACAACACTTAACGCACAAGGATTTGACCCTGACGTAATAGAGGCAGCTTTAGCGCATGTTGATACAAACGAAGTAAGGCGAGCATATAACCGCACTGACTACTTTGAACGAAGAAAAACCATGATGTGCTGGTGGTCTGAATATATAGAAAATGCGGCTAGTGGAAGTAGTTCGTTAGCTGGGCTTAGATATCTAAAGGTATTGAAATGAAAATCGAATACATTCCCCATAGATTTGGGAAACTATCAAAATCAGCTATTAAAAAATATGAGAAGTCGCTTGAAGCAATCGAAATTTATATAGAGAACTTAGTAACTTCTCATGCAGATTTGCTAAATCAAGTTGACGTCGATAAAGCTGAACATGCACTTGAATATGGTTTAATACAGAACTTTGATGTGTCACACGGCAATGATATTGATGTGACGACTCACATCAGAATGTATTCAAGATTATATATAGAAGATCTTATTAAGAGAGCCTACCAAATGGGAGTATGTAGTGGTGATACTAAGGGGGCTGGTTGGGCTTTAAATGAAGCTAGAAAGTTGGAATCAAATAAAAATAGCGCCAAACGAAGTAAGCCTAATATTTCAACTGAAAAGATAAGAAGAGATATTGAGCATCTGATAAGTCAAGATTTTAAACATTTAGGTGAGGAAATTAAATATTTTAAGCTTGAGCGCTATGTTAATAAATATAAGGATTTTTTAGCTACTAAGGACACGCACCCCACTATAACTGATCAAACTATCAAGAAGCATATCAAAAAAATAAGAGAAGAAATTCTACAAAAAAGTGATAAATCACCGTGATATTTATCACGATGATACATGACTAGGAAACTGAAATAGCTTAAATAATTCTTCAGGTTAATATTTGTATTGCAAACTTATTAACGACCTTAGGAGGTTTTAAATGGCACTACTTGAATTAACTAGAAAAGAGCAGACACGTCCATTATGGGCATGTGGTAAAACCCTATTTCAGCAAAAAATTAATGATGGGCTAATACCTCCACCTATAAAAATAGGTAAACGCGGAGTTGCATTTTATAAGTATGAAATAAACGCAACCTTAGCAGTAACCATTGCAGGCTACAACGATGAGCAGATAAAAGAATTTGTTCGTGAACTAGTCGCAAAGCGCAAAAATCTACTTAAGCAATACACTCACTTGGAGGCAGCTAATGATTAATTTAAATGAACTGCCAACACCAATCACATTGGAATATTTGGAAAAGTTAGCACCAGAAGCTTTTGAGGAGCTAGTTCGAATGGACATTATTCACCGTTCAATCTTGCTCGCATGGCTTAACGGTCAATCTACAAGCCCAATTGGTAGAGGGTATGCCGATGTTGAATTAGATAAGGAAGATGCAAAGCATAGCCACCTTAAAATGAAATGCTTTATTGATTATCAAAGTAAGCGTGAGGTTGGGCTAAAGGTTTCTCACTCTATGACAGAGCTACAACGATTTGAGTTTTTCAATAAACGAGCGGCTCAGCGTGAAAAAGTTAAGCGTAAAGTCAAAAAGGAAAGAGAGCAAAGGGCAAAAAAGAGCCTTGTTAAAATCCTTGAGCAACTTGGTATTGAGCAGGTTAAAACCATTATTGTGACCGAGCATTTAAAGGTTACTGGTGCGGCTAATGAGCCTGTCTTTGATAAGGAAAAGCCGACTAATGGTTAGTTAGACGGCTTTAGATTGGTTATTTCGAGGGCTGGTGGCGAGTAGCTAAACTGCCACTAGCTTTAAGCATTATATAATAAGTAAAGCTCATAATAAAAATGCTTTCATGTGAGTTACCACTAACATTGAAGGGCGTGTGTATCCAGTCTTTTTCCTTAAGTCCTTTTTTATTGCGGTCTTTAACGGCAGTGGTTTATAGGTTTGTTTTCATTAAAAATGAAGGTTGTTAGTTACTACTTACTGTATAAAGTCGAGTTAGCCAGCCGTGGAATAATGACACTAGTGAAAACACCCCTTTTATCATTCGGATATTTATATTATCTAATAGGAAGTATTTGTGTCTAATTATCAGTATGTGAGTCACTCACCTGTAATTTGCCATAAACAGAACATTTGGCAAGTTCATACGTCAAAGAGCGGCATTTACACAGCGCAAATGAAGAGTATGTTAGATCAGCTTGAGGCAGTTTTAACACACTATAGCCAAGTTTTAGTTTTACGATTTGATATCGGTATTCCATATCAAACAAATGATAACCGTTTTATTATTGCTGTTATGGAAAGTTTAAGCGGTTTTATAAAGCAAAGGTATAAAATGCCTATCTTTGGCTACCATTGGACGCGGGAGCAAGAAAGAGCGAAAAAGCAGCATTATCATGTGGTAGTTATTCTTGATGCTAACAAAGTATGCTACCCAAGTAAGATAAATGAATTTATTTTAGAAATGGGAAATACATTGGGTGTGCGTCCATGGATTCCAAAAAATTGTTTTTATAGATTTAAACGATATGAGCATGATAAAAAGCAAGGCGCTATATGGCGTATGTCTTACCTTGCTAAAGCCAGAGGGAAGGGCTATAAACCAGCACAAACTAAAAACCACGGCTCAAGTAGAGTTAAACCTAAGCTTTAAGGAATGTATGCAATACAAAGCAATTAGACACTTTATATCTAACTTTGTTTGCTGTCAGGTTATCAAACATTGTCAAAAATTGATTTTTAAATGGCTCTACTTATTTTATGAGCTTAGCGAATGTATTTGTTTTTGTACTGATGAAATCTAAATTATCCTAGCCTTTATACCTGATAAAACCTCAACTGTATGAGCCGTTAATACTTAGTAAAACTTAGTTTAATAAGCCTAACAAAACCTTACAAAACCTATCATTTTAGGCTTATAAAAAGACAGTATCAAATAAACACCTTACAGCTGTTTTGCGGAGAGATATGCACGTGTATTCATTAAGCACTTAAACATGCATCATATTAGGCTTATAGCTTTGCAAGCTTTTTGCTACATAGTTTTAAGTCGATATCTTACATTTGTTTGCATAAATACTCGCAAGCCATTTAGATTTGGGTGATAGTATAAGGCTTAGGTTTGTATCTTTACTCTATTACTACTTATCAGCTACTAAATTTAAGGAAAGCCATGAGACTGTTTTTAAGTATTTTATTCTTATTCTTTTTACTCCCTGCAAAAGCGGCAACTATTGCAGAGCTGTT